>CAXAHE010000033.1:0-14981 GCA_963968475.1 uncultured Candidatus Poseidoniales archaeon
GATTCATCGATTACAAAATGGGGTATAATTGCCGGAATAATCCTTGTTGTTCTCTTGGTGGGTGGGTTCTTACTTCGGCGTGATGGTTTAGGTGATTTAGATCAAAAGACCTCCTCAAAATACCCAGAATATGCTACGCGTGGCGCAATGAAAGAAGGACGAGAATGGATTGAATATCCCGAAGGAAGTGGGAAGTCATTCTATCGAGATCCATCAACTGGCCAATGGGTAAAAAACGACTAAGTCGATTCTGTCTATAATCGAAGATTGATAAACGAGAGGTTTGTAGATTAGATATGGACGTCGTCTCACACTGGTTTATGGGTTCAGGAGCGACCCATGGGAGGACAAAGTTCTGGGTTGCTGGAGCAATGGGCGTCCTTCCTGATCTTCTCGTCTTTATTCCAAATACGTTCATTGTTGGGGAACGCCCAGAGATTGATGAAAATACAGTCACTGCTGATTTAGGTTGGTATGCATGGGAAGCATATCAAGTCACACATAGCTTGGTTTGGATGACGATTGGCTTTCTGTTTACTTGGATTTTTTTTGAGAAGCGAGGCGTATCTCGTCGTTTGTTTACCAACGATTCACTGTCTGCTCGAGATGCTGCTATGTGGATGTGGTTGCCTTGGCTTATTCACATCATTAATGACATTCCAACACACACAGCGACCTTCTTTCCAACACCATTCCTCGCACCGTTTAGTGACATTCGCTTTGATGGATTACGATGGAGCACACCGTGGGTTTGGTTTACCAATCTTGCGATCATCATCGTGATCTGGAGTTCGATTTTCTACAAGAAAAAGCGAATGAATGCATCATAGGAACGGCATCAATGCATCGACTGCGGCCGTTGCATGAGGACCTAGACGTGGCTTGATATGCTCAGGTTGAGCACCCGGTCCGATGATTCCCAAGCCAATTGGCTTGTCATGAACGAGTTGTAATTCTAGTATGGTCTTCACAACTGCTTGCCCCATTGCAAGCCCATGATCTGTTTCGCCTTTTTCGATAATTCCTAAACAGAATGCACCTGCTATTTTGTCATCTGAAAGCACACGATCGAGGGCGAGTGGTATTTCCATACACCCTTGAACTCGGATGACATCAGAGATGGTTAAATCCAAATCTTCTGCTTGCGAGGTCGCAATTGTGAGCATTCGTTCAATTTCTTCTGAGTGGTACATAGCGCACACTGCAACAATATTTGTCATAATTAATTCTCCTTTAGTAGTCGTTCAACAGTCTCCACAATCATCATGGTTGTTGAATCGATTTCAATGTTTACAGCATCTCCTGCTTGCTTTGAGCCAAGTGTCGTCAAGCGGAGTGTTTCAGGGATAATGTGAAGGTCAAACTCATTTTCATTGACCTCCCCAAGTGTCAGTGATATTCCATCAATGCCAATGTATCCCTTTGTTTGAATGTATTTTTGTATTGAGGGTGGTGCTTTAATTTTCAATTGAGCGCCTTCACCAATACTCTCAGAATATGTAACTAATCCACGTCCAATGATGTGGCCAGAAAGGAGGTGACCTCCGACCTCATCACCGTATCGTAGAGAACGTTCGATATTGACTAAATCATCGACGACTCGTTCTCCAAGAGTAGTTCGTTCCATTGTTTCTGGAATGATATCAAAGGTTACAAGTTCTCCTTTTATTGAGGTCGCAGTCAAGCAAACACCATCGATTGCAACACTTGCACCAATGGCTAAATCTTGAGTGTCTGGACAGACAACACAGAACGTTGTAATTCCATCTCCTTCTTCGATGGATTTGATTGTCCCTAATCCTTGAACAATTCCAGTAAACATCAGAGTTCACCGCCTTTGGCCCGAGAAAGAATACGAGCGATGATTTTCCTTGTTCCATCAAGATCGTCGCTCAACCCTTCGACACGTACAACTTCTATAGAATGGAATCCTCTTTCTTGTAAAGCGCTTTTTATTCGATCTTCAGCGTGCTCTTGGTCGTACCCAAGGGCAATAACATCAGGTTCGATAAGTGGCAATATATCGAAGATTGGTACATCTGGAGCGTTCCCTATTCTCGCCTCATCAACGGGCTTTAATCCCTCAACCATTCGACGTCTGAGATCTTGATTTGTAACTGGTTCATGCTTTCGGATTCGTACTGTATCGTCGTGGGCTACGACGACGGTTAGATGGTCACCTAGAGCCTTTGCTTGCTCGAGATAATGAAGATGGCCAGCATGGAGAAGGTCAAACACACCAACTGCCATGACCTTACGCATTGTCATCCCTCAGGTTCAAGCAGAGGCATCTGGTTTTTGAGATTGCTCATGGAATGCAGCGATTATTTCTGCTCCTTCCAAGAATGGGATATTTCGCTCAGCCGCCCAGATACGGGCATCGGCGACAGAAAGAGCGCCATCTCCATCAGGCTGCAACATTTCTGCTCCGATAACAACTGGTACGAGATTTGCAAGACGAGCGAGACCAACTGCAAGTTCTGTATGTCCTTGACGTGCATCTAGTCCTCCAGAAGACTCTCTGCATACCGGTATGTGACCAGGTGTTCTAAATTCAGCACCCATTCGTTCCTGAGCTTCCGTTTCATTGAGATTCTCTTCGAGCACAGTTTTACTCAGTTCAGCAAAACGACGTGTCGTTAGAGCACGGTCATGGTCTGTGATTCCCGTATATGTTTCTCGGTGATTTAGTGATAGAGTGAAAGCTGACCTCGAATCATATCGTAGATCGTTGGTTTTCAGAACCGAGAGAATAGGATATTCGTTCATGAGGGCGTTGTGGGTGTGCAGGTCTTGAAGGAAGGGCAATCCGAAGACTTCCCCCACATCGTGCCCTACTGCAAGGAAAAGAAGTCCGCCACAATCCTTGCGAAGTTGTCGCATTGTGCTCGGCTCCGCATAGAGTGCAGGAAACAACAAGTCCGTTTCTCCTTCGCGTTTATCTGAATCGAAGAGACAAACGGGATTTCCTTCACGAAACGCTTGCAGTGCAGCCTCAATGTTATCGGACATATTCGGCGGTTTCTTTTCACCTTCATGAACCGTCGTATTGAAGAGTATGTACACAAATCCGGCAAACGGATGACGGAAAGGGGTTAATGCAGGGAACTGTTTGGCTTGGATTCGCGGGGTGGAATGATGGGAGTAAAACTGGGACCTGCTGGCGTACCTTTGTCATGCAAAGGGCGTACAATTGTTGAAGGAATGGATGACATCATAGCCCTTGGTCTTGAGACCATGGAAGCACAAACAGTTCGACTCATTCAACCTCAACATTTCGAGCAATATTGGCAAGCAGGAGTTCTTGCAAACAAAGCGGACTTCGAAATGAACATTCACGGACCGTACTATGCTGAACTCCTCGGAGATCGAGTTGCACGTGGACGCTCTCTAGCCAAGATTGAATCAACGCTCCAAGCCGCTCGAACAATCAATGCACGTCACATCACTCTCCATACAGGACACTACGGTGATTTCGGGCGAGGAACCGCTGCTAATGAACAAGTTGCGAACATCTTTTCCAGCGTTGTACAGCGAGTTCATGACATCTGGCATGATGATGAAGATGAATTCCCTGTATTTCCGTGGATTAAAGATGGCACTCCGTCAAAGATCGGTGTTGAAACATCAGGACGACAAGAATTGTGGGGAAGTCTCGAAGAAGTTCTTGAAGTGGTTAATCACGTCGAAGGAACAATTCCTGTTCTCAACATCGCACACATTCACGCTCGTGGCCATGGTCGAATGAAGACTTCAGAAGATTACGGTGAATTGTTTGATATGGTTCGCGAATCAATCGGTACAAAGGAATTCTATTGTCACTTCTCTGGAGTCGAACACCGAACTGGAAATGCAATGCACTATACGCAAATTAAGAAATCAGATCTTAACTTTGAACCACTTGCTGAATTTATTGTCGAAGATGGAGGATGGTTGGACATCACCCTCATTTCTGACTCACCGCTTCTCGAACACGATGCAATGTACATGCTTCAGAACATTGACAAAGCCAAGCACAGGCAACTCGAGCGGAAAGCCCGAGAAGATCGTCGAAGAGCACTCGCTGCTCAAACTGGAACCTCTGTCGAAGATATTCAACGTCGTGAAGAAGAGATGGCCCAACTTCGTCAAGGTGGGGCTACCGAACTCCTGGCAGAAGAAGCAGTTGTTGAACCTGTTAAAGAAGAGAAAAAGCCAGAAAAGAAGCCTGCTAAAGCAGCATCCAAGAAAAAGGATGCAAAGGCTGAAGAGATTTCTTTTGAAGAAGACGATGATGAAGATTTATTCTGATTCGGTGACTTCCGTATCCTAAAGAAACCAATTCTCCGACCACATATCGTAGGCAATGCACATAAGTGCAAGGATAACGAGGACTAAACTCATGGCACATATCGCAGTTTTAGGATTAGGGAATTGGGGGACAGCAATTGCACGGCTTTGGTTACTCGAAGGCCATAATGTGAAAGGCTGGACAATCGAACAAGAAGTCTATGAATCCATCATGATGGATGGTGTAAATCGAAAATATCTACCAGACCAATCAGTCGAGGGGTTAGATGTGACTATGCATCTTGAAGAAGCAATGGACGGTGTAGAGATTGTCGTTCTTGCGATTCCATCTTCTGTGATTCTCAACGTTGTAACTGACGTGATACCACATCTAAGGCCAGGCCATGTTCTTCTCGACTTGGCAAAAGGACTTGCTCCAGGCAAGCGCCTCATCTCACAAGCAATACATGAAGACCTTCGCCAAGCGGGTTGTTCAAACCCTCTGGCAGTCCTTACTGGGCCAACCATTGCCCCAGAAGCTGCAAGTGGTGTCATGACGACGGCTCTTGTAGCATCAGAAGATGTTTCAGTTGCAAAACGCTTAGCAGAAACACTCTCCACACCAACACTTCTGCTCCATGCTGCTTCTGATCCAGAAGGTGCTGAATTATGGGGGGCGTTCAAGAACGTTGTCGCTCTTGCTTGCGGACTTGTTGATGGTTTGAAAACAATAGGAACTCTTGGCGGAGATAATCTCAAAGCAGCTATATTTAGTGCTGGATTCAAAGAAGGATGTATCCTACTGCCACTTTTGGGAGCAAAGGCAGAGGTCGCATTCGGACCTGCGGGTCTTGGAGACATGTACGTTACGTCGACGTCTCCGTTTGGTAGAAACAGGTCAATGGGAGAAAAACTTGGCACCGGTTTATCACTCGAGGAAGCGCTTGAAGAGATGACAATGGTTGCAGAAGGCGTTCGCGCTGCTCGTATGTTCAGAGATCGAGCCATTGATCAATCAATTGACATTCCATTTACTAAGGCGCTTAACACCCTTCTGGACGGAGATATCGATGCAGAAGAATGCTGTCGTAGAATGGTTCTCTTAGGCTAAGGCCGATTTCCTCATATGTTGGAAGTTTATGCTCTGTACATGGCAGATGACCAGAGCACCGATTTGGATGAATTTGAAACGGGTCTTTTGACATGGTTGGTTGAATCTGACTTTCATGTCGAACCATGGTCGACTTCAAAGGCTGCTAAAGCGTTCAAGGTTGATGAAGATACCATTTACGAGGCTGTAGCCTCTCTTTCTCGTAAAGTTCCTAGTCGAATTCAAATCTTTTACAAGAACGGTGCATTGCACATCGCTGCAGATTGAATCACTCAACATCATTTGAAGCACTACGCTTCTTCCATAATTTGATCATACCTCTCAACCACGTTGGTCGGCGTACATCTCCTTCATCGGTAACGAAAGAACGAATCATTAATGAAAGTAAATCAATGACAACTACAACAAAGAAGATAATTATCAGGAGTGCTAGAACCTTATCGTATTGTAAAAACTTCAGGTAAGTAGTGATGTAATATCCAATTCCACCTGCGCCTACAATTCCGATGACTGTACCATGACGAACATTGTATTCGAACATGAACATCAACTGACTCAAGAGATGATTCCCCGTTTCGGGAATCACTACAGAAATAACCGTGCTTGGATGCGATAGACCCATTGCTCGACTTACTTCCAAACAATCACTCGGCATGCCTTCGTAGGCTTCATACTGCAACTTGCCAAGGTACCCAATCGTGTAGAAGGTCATTGCTAGAACACCTGCCAATGGCCCAAATCCGATGACAATGACAAAGAGAATAGCCCAAATAAGGGACGGAAGACTTCTTGTTGCTGCAAGGAGGAATCTGAACGGAAGTGCGACATAGAGAGGCACAAGATTTCGAGCCGCCAGTGATGAAAGGCAAAGAGCTCCAATGAAACCGAGCATTGTTGAAACGAAGGCGATCTTGATGGTTTCCATCATTCCAAGATAACCTACTGAACAGAATAATTCAATATCATTCTCACAAACTGGATAGGATTGTGCTTCTAGAACAGACCAATTTGGAGGCCACATACTTTCTTCCACAAAGATGACCAGATTGTCCATCCCTCCTTCGAGTCTTCCCCAATCATCTACGAGATCATTGAGGACAAGCCATGCAAGGAAGAGCAGGGAGAGAACTGCAAGAATCCATCCGCCTCTCATTCTTCTTCCTCCATATATTGCTCCCGCCAGCTTGACTCATCAATATCCATCCATTCTTCCAAAGAGTAATCATGTAGATGATTATCCTTAATCAGCCAAATTCGAGTGGCGAATAATCGGACGTTCTCTTCATGATGTTCCACCATGATGATCGAGGTTCCATCTTCGAGTAATGTTTGAACTGCCTCGATAACAATCTCCACATTTTGATGATCGAGTTCGCTAAGGAATTCATCGGCAAGGAGAAGTTGTGGCCGTTGAGCAAGAGCTCGAGCAGTTGCTACACGTCGAAGTTGCCCGCCTGAAAGGCGACGAACTGGTTCTTTCAGTTTGTCTTCAATGCCAAGTGCTTTGACAGCTTCATCCACACGATTTCTGCGTTCTTCGAACATTGTTTTTGAAAAGGAAATACTTGCCTTTGCTCCAAGAGCAACATTGTGACGAACGCTTGCGTGTCGAACTAAACCGAGTCGTTGAGGAATGTAACCTAATCCACCTTTTTTCTTTGTGTGGAGTATTACTTCCCCTTGAAGCGGTTCAACAAGTCCTGCAATTGTTCGGATCAATGTGGTCTTACCTATTCCAGAAGGGCCGAGCACAGCGATGATTTCACCAGGGAGGACTCGGGCGATGACGTTATTGACTAATGCGTCGTTGTAACCAATGTCTACGTTTTTCAACTCTAACACTGGTTGTTGTATTGACATTCGACTCCCCCCTATGCTGTAGCCGAATGCATCTCCTTATTCAATAACGTGGAATTTATTCAAACGTACGATTAAGCCTCAATTTCGTACTTTGTATCGAAGTATGTCGAGATACCTGGAATGGAGCCAATGAGGTTGCCATAGATTCCCATGTGTTCTTGCGTGTTTACTTCGACAAGTCCGCCCGTATTGAGAATGTTTGCGAGGATTTGATCGCCACATTCTCCTTTCGACTGATTTGAATCCACAACATGTGTACTGAAATCATAGCATCCTGTGAATGTCTGACCCATCATTGGGTAATCTTCAACGTACATTTCACTGTTCAGGGAAAGAAGAGCGTTTAGGATTGCTGTACGTGTCTGAATATCGAGTTTGTCAGGATTGTACATGACTGGATGCGATGGTGCAGATCCGTATGATGGAAGCAAAATGTATTCCTCTTCTGCAAGACACCAATCTTCGTTGTCAGAAGCGTTGTCGTTTCCACAGTATCCAGGGATTGTTGAATCCTTAACGAAGGCTACATCACCAGCTCCTTCCGACAAACAACGAACTGCACCTGAATAGGAGTAGTACGGTGTTCCCGAGTCAGGAATGCTAGCATCATCACTGAAAAAGGAGTTGATTGTTGAACGCAAGGATTCGATATCATCTTGTGACCCAACAACTGGAGCATATCCTTCAGAGATCAGGAAGCCCATAGGAAGCAACATTCCTGCTGACTTGAGCCATCCAGTATGACATGAGGTCTTTCCTTCCAACATTGCAAACGGATCTGTTGTATCGTCTCCGTCAAGATAAGCGTTAGCGATGTCACTTCCGTTTTTGACGACAGCATGTGCATCGTAGTATGTTCGGCCATCAGATTTCGTATCAGCAGCCATTGCCGCTAGACCGTATTCTTGCCAGCCCATCCATGCGGCACCGCCATCCATGAATGCAATATCTGCATTCCCAAAGCGAAGAGCTTCGATGATGGCTCCTTCTGAAGTAACTGGATACAGTGTTACAGTAACACCAGTTTTTTCAGCGATGTAATCCGCAAGAAGTTGAGGATTCATGTCCACGTCCGTATAGTCATCCTTAATTTCGAATGCAATTCGGATATTGGAAACAGTTGGGCTCACAGTGTCTGTAATGTCATACTTGTCACCAAAGTATGATTCAATTCCTGGAACATCTTGTACAAGAGCCCCATATGATGAAAGGTGATCCACCGCAGTTGTCTTTACAATAGAAGGCGTGTTGAGAACAGAAGTAAGAATTGATTCTCCCTCTGTTGAATCCTTCATCGCAACCAAAGCATCTTGAATCAACGTGACTTTTTCGCTGTCAAGAAGTTCTGGATTGTACATGACTGGGTGAGATGGCGCTTGACCATAGGATGGCAAGAGAACATACTCATCCGATGAGAGACACCAATCTTCGTTTGTCAGTGCATCTGTGTTTGCACAATAAGATGCAACTGTTGAATCCTTAACGAAAGCTACGTCACCTACGCCTTCTGACAGACAGCGAAGTGCTCCAGAGTAAGAATAGTAAGGCGTTCCTGAGTCAGGAATACTCGCATCTTCGCTGAAGTAATTGAGAATTGTTGAACGTACTGATTCGATGTCATCAGAATCACCGATAACATTTGCATATCCGTTTCCGATAAGATGCCCCATCGGAAGAAGCATTCCAGCAGACTTTAGCCAGCCAGTGTGGCAAGATGTCTTACCTGCAAGAAGTGAGAATGGATCTGTAGAATCATCGCTATCGAGACTGGCTACAGCCATTTCAGAATCCTTCAGAACAACAGCATGTGCATCGTAATACGTACGGCCATCGCTCTTTTGGTCAGCTGCCATAGCATCAAGACCATATTGCTGCCATCCAATCCAGGCAGCAGCACCGTCCATGAATGCGATATCAGCGTTTCCAAATCGTAGTGCTTGAAGAGTCGCCCCTTCAGAATCGATTGGATACAATTCGACATTCATGTCGAGAGTATCTGCCAAGTAGTCGGCAAATCGTTGTGGGTTTTCGTCAACATTTGTGTAATCGTCTTTCAGGTTGAAAGCAATAGTCAATGTTTCTTTATCATCATCATCATCATTGCCGATACAACCGGCAACAGAGGCAATCAGAATCAAAAAGGCTAGCAGTAGTGGTTTTTTAGTGTTGGTTCGCATGTAGGGGCCCTCCGTTTTCGGCCCCCCTAAAAACAAATCGTACATAAAGTTTCGTAGCCCCTAAACTTCTGAGTCCAGCCAGGACGAGACGAGGGTTTCAGCGAATGGATCTGAAGATAAGGCATCATGGAATACCGGTCGAACAATGACTACTAAATCCAGTACTCCTCCCCATCCTGCCTCTCCAGCAATAACGACTTCTCCAATTTTTGTTCCATCGGAATTCGTGCCTGATGTGGCAAGACAGTCATACACCCAGACGTTCATTTTGACATCTCCAGAGGACGGTCGGAAGGTGTGCTCTTGAGCCTCGCCCCTTTGCTCCAGCTTGAATTCGTCACTGTCGATTCGAATAAAGGATACTCGCTCGTCTATGATATCGATTGCTTGTCGCATCCGTTCGTTCTCAAAACCAAAAAATGAGGAAATTGCAATCGAAGACTCGACTTGACTAAACGTCCCAAACTGATGAGGGGTGCGTATACGTAGGCTTTGAACAACTTCAAAATTAGAGGCATCCAAGTCATCAACAAGAATCCAAGTGAACTGTTCGCTTGCAGGCCATGCTGGAGCATAAGGGTTCTCTTTTGCAAATGGCTCCCCCCATTCCTCTGGTGAACGTGGTTCATCGCAGGGCATCAATCCTGATAGTCCAAGCATCAAGAATACGATGAATACAGCAACAAGTCGTTCATTCCGATATTCTTTCCAATCGATTCGGCCTGCTGGACTTACAACTGACAATATGAGGACGACCGGTATAAGGACAAAGAGACCGTATGGAACCACCCACAAAGCAGCAATACCTGCGAGAGTAAAATAGGAGGTTTTCGATCCGAGGAATTGCTCAAAGGTTTCGGCATCCTCTCCTTTCCTCCATCGATGAAGTCCGTAACTGATCGGTACAGACAGAAAAATGAGGAAGAAGCCAGCAACGCTTGAAGCCAATCCCATGAATTGAGATTTACCCTCTCCATGATATGTATTTGGGAACATCAATGGAAAAACAAAGCATTTGAGTGAGGTGACGGGAGAGCCATAGCATGGCAGACATGGATGTGATGCAATTTTCATCCGTCAAGTTCCGTCATAAAGTACCGGCTCCAAAATGGTTTAATCCTTTCAAAAAGCAACACGGTGCAGGGATAGCTGAACTCGATTTAACCTTACAAAGCGGCCAAATCGTTGGTCTTGTAGGCACAAATGGTGCTGGAAAAACGACTCTTCTCCGGATGATGAGTGGAGTTTTGCCTATTGAATCAGGGAATGTAACTGCTAACGGTGCAGTTCTATCCAGCCAAGAATTGCGAAAATGCGTTGGATTCATGCCTGAACACGTACGCTGGTCTGGCCATGAATCGGTTGAACAAACGCTTGTTGAGTTTGCTTTACTACGAGGTTGTTCAAAAGATTCGGCTTTGGAAATTCTTGGCGTCATTGGCCTAAAGAACAGATCATCCTCTGCTCTGGATTCCCTTAGTCAAGGAATGAGACAACGACTTTCCCTCGGCATTGCTTTGCTTGGGACACCAGATGTACTCGTTCTCGATGAGCCTTTTAATGGAATGGATCCGGTTGCAATTGATGCGTTCAAACGTCTGCTTCAGTCACTGGCTCGAAAAGGAATTGCAATTGTGATATCAAGTCATCATTTATTCGAATTAGACCAACTTATCGACACACTGGCTTTACTTCATCGTGGCCAACTTGTTGCCCATGGGACAACGGTTTCAATTCAAGAAAAATTAGGCTTCGAGCAACTTACAGAAGTATGCGTAGACTCAGAATTACCGAAGAAACTGGTCCAAGACCTCGACATATTGGAACATTCTTCAACAGATAACACACACCACATGATACTCCAAAATGCTCCTAGAACTTTGCTAAAAGACATCGTGAAGTCGGGAATTGGCGTCATTGTATGGAGAGAAATCCAACCGTCGCTGATCGAGTTACTTTGTGCTGCGACAGGTCTGGACCGTCAAAGTATAGGCATGGATGTTGAAAACAGTGCATGGCTACCTATGCGTACTTTACAGGAGGAAGAAGAATGACGCCTTCATCGCGAATGTGGAAACTTATCATGGGCGTGTTCCGTAGGCGAGTCCTATCCACACGAATGATGATCATGTTGCCAATCTTGTTCCTATTCATACCTGGTATGGCATGGGGTTTCTCAGATCCTAACATTCAATTGCCAGCAGATCAGATTCCTGAGACCGCAGCAGAGACGATGTTCTTGGCAAGTATCGGCATTGTATTCGCAGGAACAATGGCTGCGGTTTTATTGGCTCACGATGGTATCAGCAAGGACAGACAAAGCGGTGTTCTCGAATTACGACTGTCTCAACCAATGCCCCGATGGAGACAATCAATGATTCTCGTGATTGGAAACTGGTCAAGTATCACAGTCCCAGTTACTGTCCTCATGCTTATTTCGATTTGGCTTGTTGGTCATCGAAGCGACATGTGGCTTTCTGTTGGCGATTCTATCGTGTTTATTTTAGCAGCTTGGCTTGTTCTTTTGTGGTATACCATCTTCGCCTTGCTCGCATCAAGTTTGGCTAAAGAACAAGGCTCTGCAATTGCCTTTTCGATTGGACTTTGGTTCCTTTTCACGTTATTGTGGGTCTTGTTTACGACCCTCATTGCAGCCCTCAATGGCGTTGCTGTTGGTGAGTCAAAAGATGCTTCATATTCGGTTTTCGAAGGGCGCTTGGACTTATTGTCTCCGAACGGGGTGTACCATCATTTGCTTGAAACCCGATTGGAGAATGTCGACAGAGGTGTTTCGTCAACCGGAGCAGTTCTGGCAGCATTAGCCTGGACATTTTTCCCGTTATTATGGTTTACACGACGCATCAAACGTCTTGTACCGTGATGTTTTCTAACCAAGAGTTCATCAATAGAGTCGTACTCGTCTTGTCATGATTCCCGTACTCGTGATGCTATTGCTGTCAATTCTCACACCTTCAATAGAGACTTCAACATTGGAAAATGAAGACCAAACACAAGCTACATCTGGTCGGCAAGGAAGCCTTGATGTCGATTGTAGTGGCTATACCTTTGAAGACCTCTTTGAGTATGATTTCGCCCTCTTCAACCTTGACATCAATGATGACTGGGCAACTGGTGCTATGGAGGCGCAGGCATGGGTAAATGGGAGTAAATCTGCTGTAGTTCGTGACAATCTTGATGGATTGTTTGAAGGCGTTCCTGGCGGTAATGACGACTGGATGTCAACTGATGAAAGAGAAGCAGTTCGTTCAATTGGGCCTAAGTGCATTGCAGACATGGAAACTCGTCTGGGAATTCGTGAAGGTATCGCTCACCGAGGAAGCGTTGACTGGAATGATCTTGAATTCGTTGAAGATGGAATCGCTCTCGACGAGGTCAACTTAGTTCCAGAAGATCATCCCCAAGAGCGAGATTGCAGCAGTGCCCTTTCTGGACAAGGATGCAAAGAAGTTCCTGTCACCATAACTGAGGATTTGGAGATCCACTTGGAAACCGATGCAACTGAAAATCACAACGTTCGATTTGATCAACTACCAAACCAGGGAAGTTCAAACTTTACTCTGGCTATGAACATAACAAATATCACCGATGCTCGCCTCGTATTGACCTTCCCTGTTGAGCAAGGACTGAGAGTCGCAGATTTGGGATTCTATGACGACGGTGTCTTGCAGGATGAACTTGCGGCTCCAGTCAGTGAATTCTTGCCAGACGGTCGCCTTCGAGTTGTAGCCGATGTTGATTATCCACTCGGGTCTTACCCAATGGTTCGAAATCTGTTTATCGATTTCACAACAATGGCACCATTTACCAACGAAGTGCCTGTTTGGTCTTCAACCGCACCTGCTGAAGACACAATTATCCCTCTTAGCATCACCAGCGGCGAAGAACTTGCAGCAACTGAAGCAGGAATGTGGGTTGTTGATGAAAGCGGATGGAACCTACGATGTAATTTCAGTGCACTTGACCAATACGATGGATGGTCTGTCCGAATGAATGAAGATGCTTCTTTATTCGTCACAGCAGGTGGAGAATCAGCTTCTGCCCAATGTGCTGGAGTCGATGCATACGGCGCAGAGACATCTGAACACAGAAACTATACTTTTGGAAGAGTCCTAACAGCAACAGGAGTTCTATCCGCCCAAGGGGATACGATCACTTTCTCCCCTAGCGCAACCAGCCTTGTATCTACATTGACAGTCACTGCGCATGCGCAACAGGATGCAAACATGGGTCCTTCGGTAACGGAAATTGTCAATACTCAAGAATCAGTCATGGAATTATCCCTCACTGGAATTAGTCCAGGAGAAGTTATGGTTATGGGAACTGCAACTGCTCAAGGTATGCTTGATTACACCTTTGTGATGGACTTTGACCTTGAAAAAGAAAACACACCCCCAACAATTTCGATTGAAACGAATCTACAAGGTCAAGAAGCAGAATGGGAACTCGATGGCTTGAAGTTCACACTCACAGGAAACGTCATTGATCCAGATGGGCAAGATGTAACTCTTACCCTCGTGATATGTGATGGACAAACAACAAATTTTGACAGGCAAAACCTTGCTTGGGAGATTCAAGTATCCATCGCAAATTGTATCCAAAATGATGTCCAGTCACCATACACTGTAGACGTGGAGGCCACTGATGAATCGGGAGATACGACAACACTCACAATCCAAGTTGTAGATCCAAATGCAGGTGCCGTTGATAACAGTGGAAATGAAGATGGCGAAGACGATGACGGAGAAAGTTCAGGAATCTTACCTGCACCGGGCTTAATCGCAACACTGCTCATTGGTTTAGTGGCCGCAGGATGGGTCTCTCGACGTCAAGACTGACCAACAGTATGAAACATAGTGTGTCGCCACGTTGGAGTTGAGAGCCATGTTTAGAGGTGTAGTTGACCGCGCAAGTCACGAATTAGGTCTGCTGGTAACGTTCAGTGGATCATCGCCCGCATTGGGTTCAATTATTGTTCGAGAAGAAGATGGACATTATATCGGAAAAGTCGATTCAGTCCTCGGTTCAACCGAATCACCTCTCGTCCATGTTGCGCACCTCGATCGTAAGCAAGAGAATAATCAATTCATTGGCTCAACTGTAACTGTACGAGCGAAGAAGGAACGTGAAGACCGACCTCCTCGTCGAGAATTCAGAGAAGAGCGCCCTAGCCGTGACCGAGAACGTTCGTTTGATCGAAGAGACAACAATTCCCGTGGAAGAAATGATCAAGAACGAAGCGATTGGCTTTGTGCATCTTGTGGAAACGATAATTTTGCTTTCAGAACTGAATGCAATAGTTGTGGAAAATCAAAGCGAGGTAATGTTCAGGAGCGTGACAGTTCTTTCAGAAACGATCGTGGCGGACGCAGAGATGATCGTGGTGGAAGAGGACGTGATGACCGTAGACCTCGTAATCAAGAACAACATAATCGAAATGATTGGATTTGTCCTTCATGTAAGAATGATAACTTCTCTTTTAGAACTGAATGCAACCAATGTGGAAAGCCTCGACCGGGAGGAGACTCTCGAGGAGGAGATTCCCG
>CAXAHE010000034.1:0-14766 GCA_963968475.1 uncultured Candidatus Poseidoniales archaeon
TAAAGCCGCCTCTGAAATCTTCAACGATATGCCCTGTTCTAATCAGTGGTTGGACGAGTTTCCTAAATTCTGATTGAGTCAGGGCGTGGCGTTCCTTGAAGAGGTTTGGATCTGATTGTGTACTAAAGAAATCAACGATGTCGACTAAGTCATCTTCAGGAGGAATACCTCGAATGGTTAGCAATGTCTCAAAATGCTCGTAAGGAGCCCATACTTGGTGACCTCTCATGTTGACTCCCTTGTGGAGTCTGTTTGCACTTGCCATGGATTTGAGGTTGGTACGGAATACTTCACATCGTCCTCTTAGGGCGAAATCATCACGGATTTCTTTGATGGTTTTGAGTGCCAAGGTTTCATTTTCATGACGTGTTTCTTGATGTAAGTGATGCTTGTGGAAGAGTGCTCGTTCAGCAATCTCTCGAGGTTGTGGATCGACAACTCCACCGCGAATCATTCGCTCACCGACCTGTTTGAAACCAATTCGTTCCAATCCCGAACGCATCGGTGCACTCAACTCAGAAATTGGTTCACTGTTGACATTTGTCAATACTGCAACGTCCACAAGTTGGTCTGCGTGATTATCAAGTAAGATGTGGAATGCATCACAGAATTCTTCAAAGTATGCAGTTGGGACGTGCATGTCCTTAATCTCAAGATAATCATTAACCTTGAACATGAGAACCTTTCCGACAGGGTCTACACCCTTGAATACTGGCAGATACCATCCTCGGTCAAGTGCAGAGCGTACTTCCCAAATGAATCGGGAAACATAAGGATCTGATTGAGTTAAAATCCTCATCTTGCGGTCTTCTCGTCGTGGAGATCGAAGCAATTCTACCTCATTTGGAGCGCAATAGAAATTTTCTGGGTCCGGTACGAGAGCCGTAACCTTGGCAATCCGTCCATCTTTCTCAAGGTTTGATAGTGCTACGAGCAGATCCTCATAATTCCGGGACACATAGAATCGCAGAGTACTGGCTTTTACAGGCCCCATTCGACGAATAACTTCTGCTAATGCATCTTCGAATTCCATTGGTTCATAGACACCGTGAACTTTGTGGAATAGGGAAAGTCTTCGTCTTCGACCGATGACCTCTTCAAATTGCTTAACAAAGAGCATTTGGCGATCGAGATTCGAAATTGCATTTTTTACATCTCGTTCCATTTGGCGATGTTCTTCTCCTTTCGGGAAGTCTTGAATTAATTCCTGGCGCGTGATATTTTCATGGGGTGTGAGTTTCGAAAGGACAACATCTTCCATCGCTCCAACCCATGGTTCGGGTTTCAAACCAAGGAGCATGGGGATGTTGTTCTTTGTTGTATAGCCCATTCGATTATGCAATAATCGGCCACTAATCACATCAGAATCAAGTTGCAGGTCTTTCCAATCTTTGAATCTGAAATCCTTTATTCGATACAACAACTCTTGTTGTTTTTGTACGAAAACATGTTCATTAAAAGCATCAAAAACATCTGCATATTTCTTGAAGGATTTTTCGAGAACTAGGTTCTGAATCCATCGATATTCTACGACTTCTTCTTCGCCTCCAGTGATGATGTGCTCATCGACTTTCAGAATAAATTCGGCTTCATCAGTTTGCGTAAAGAACCCGACAGAAATTACGTTTCGTGTTTCAAGTTCATGCAAAATCCGATCAACTGCCTTTTCGGAAAAGGGCAGCCTTTTGTGAATGATATCTGCAGTTTTAGGTCCTTCTGAGCCGACCATTTCAAGCACTTTCACCCGCATTGCTTCGTGTGGGTCTCCAACGGTCATTGTTTTCCATTCAATAGGCTGTGTGCCATCGAATGCAGTCGCCACTTTGAAGGACATACCGGAGGTATCGTAATCCCGTAAATCAATAATGGAATCTGATTTGTTCGCTGCTAAGCAACCGAGTGTGCCGTGAATTTCAGCCATGAAGGGGCTGAACCACTTACCATCCAGTTCAGGCATTCCTGTTCCTTCCAATTTGGTGATTTTACCTAAGGCGCAGAGATCCTCAACCCAGCCTCGGATTTTTTCAAGGTCAATTCCATCCAATTTTTCTTTGTAGAGTGGATTGTGGAATGAACGATCAAGCCCTCCACCATGTTGCATTAACTCATACAAGGTCTCAGGATTACTTGGAATAGGTGCTTTGTCACTGTAGTATCGATCAAGTTGTTCCGTTGTTAATTCAGTGGCGAGCGAGCGGGTACCTAGGAGTCTTCGTAGAACTTCAGGATCAATATCCTTGACGAGGAAGGCTCTTGTCTTCATCGACATTAAGTCTTCAAACGCAGACATGAACAGACTCATTCCGAGTCTAGATGGTACGGTGACCTTTGTGTGGACTATTCGTGCATCACCTTCAATACACGACTGCAAAAATTGATTGAGACTGATGATGTCAATGTCTCCAAAGAGAATCTCATTCTTGGCTTCCCTCATCAATAATGAATTTTCCATCGTTCGATGTCGATTTAAGAGTGCGTCTGCCTTTTGTTGGAATTGTTGCGGACTAATCTCTTCAGAACCAACACGCTTCGGAATAATCATTGAACGTCCAGCAACTTCCCTAAATCGCTTTGCAAATATCTGTGTGTTGAGAATATATCGTTCGATGACCTCGATATGGTTGTTTGAACGGAATGCTTCGTACAGTTGGGATGGATCCACTTCTTGAGCTGTACGAATCAATAAACCATTTTCATCAAATGATAATTCAATTACACTAACTCCTGAGGTCTCGGCAATACCTGCCATGAAGTACCCAAGTGCTGTGTTGAAACCACGGCCTCTGCACGTAGTAATGAGGTACGCAGGGTGTCCGCTTCCAATGATCTGTTCAATGAGAATTCTATTGGGTTCAGGTACTTGGAACGAATCTATCGTATGCTCTTCAAGGTGCCTCGCAATTGCATTTGAAACTGGTTTGGACAGACCATATGCGTCGGTAAGCATAACTCTTGGATCTTGTTCCCGACGCAATGAAATCATGCAATTACGAATCAATGATAGTAACGATGCTGAAAGTTCCCGGCTTCGGGAACGCGCTTCACCAGACCATGAGGGCACTGTAGGCCTGTATCCGGTTACAGACGCTACGTTAACTCTCGTACCTTGAATATTGGTTACTCTGTACGTTGAACCTCCGAGTAAGATGACATCGCCTCCGCGTAGATTCGATACGAATGAGCCTGAAAGTTGACCGAGAATCGAGCCTTCTGCATTGAATACCAGGTATGAATTATCTGGAGCGATTGTACCAATATTGGTGTAATAAATCATCCTTGCATAACCACGTTTACCATAGGTATTTTCTTCCCAATCAATCCAAACGCGTCGTTCTTCTTCAAGCATATCAAGAACTTCAATGAAATCATCGTAAGCAAAGTTCCTATAATTCCACGCACTGGAAACGATTTCATACGCTTCATCGATATCAATTTGATTGATGATAACCAGACCGATGAGGAATTGAGCAACGACGTCAAGACAATTCTCAGGGAAATCCAACCGGTCCATGTCTCCCGTTTGAATAGCCGCTTGAAGCGCAGCCAACTCAATAAGATCATCAACACTTGATGGTAAAAATCGAGCTCGAGGAATTCCACCGACATGGTGTCCTGCTCTTCCAATACGTTGCAATGCTGTAGCGATATCTCCTGGAGAACCGAGTTGAATGACCATGTCAACAGTACCTATGTCGATTCCCATTTCCAGGGAGGAGGATGTAACGACTGCACGAAGGTGTCCCTTCTTCAGTTTCTGTTCAACATCAAGTCGAATCTTCTTATCCATCGAACCGTGATGGCCAGCTATGAGTTCACCAAGTTGCGGTCGAAGCCGTTGTACAAGTGTCTCAGTCATCTTTCTGGTGTTGGCGAAAACCAGTGTTGTCGTGTGAGCAGTAATCAAATCTGCAATGACATCGATATTCGCATCTAATATCTTCAATACGGCCATATCGCTGAATTTTTGATGCGGGATGATGATATCCAAGTCAAGTTCCCTAGAACCTGATACTTTGGCGATGTGAACTTTCTGTCCTTCTCCTCGAGATTCACGATCATCGCTTGCGACAAGATATTCAGCGACGGTTTCCAAAGGCTCCATCGTAGCTGAAATCCCAATGCGTTGGACTGGGCGGTCAAGCAGTGTATCCAAATATGCGAGGGTAAGGGCAAGATGAACTCCTCTTTTCGACGGAACAAGGGAGTGCAATTCGTCAATAATCATGTATTCAACATCACTGATGATCGGTTGGAACCGTGGAGAAGTAATTGCAATTGCCAAACTTTCAGGGGTTGTGATGAGAATATGCGGTGGGTTTCTCAGCATCTTTTGCCGTTCAGATTGTGGTGTATCGCCCGTTCTTAATCCAACTTTGATCTCTTGTGCACGGTCTGGTAGAAACCGTTCTGATATTTCGGTCAAAGGTCCGATTAGATTCTTTTGGATATCGTTTGCTAAGGCCTTAATTGGTGAGATGTAAACACAATGAATACGCTTTTCCAATTTCCCATCAAGAGCCTTTCTTACGAGTTGATCAATAATTGTAAGGAATGCTGTAAGCGTTTTCCCTGAACCAGTAGGCGAGCAGAGAAGCAAATGACCGCCATCCATAATGGTGGGTATTGCGAGTTTTTGAGGTCGAGTGAAATCTGGGAATTTTTCAACAAACCAATTTCGAACAGGAGCACATAATTTTTGCAAAAGAACCTCAGTATCGTAGGGTTTATCCAGATACTCTATCTCAGGCATTTTTTATTCACCAATCTCAGTGGTGCGAGAGCGTTGGTGCTACGCATATGATACTTTCGCTAATGGCCTAAGCCCAACCGAGACCTTTCTTTCCCCAACGTAACACGGTTTCAGTAGGAGGGTCTTCACTCGATAGTACGAGAGGTGATTGCATTGCATTCGGGGGTAATGCTACTTCGTGTAGCGCTTTTGTAGGACAAGAACCAATGCAAGATAAACATCCAACACATTGAGTCGCTAAAACAATGATCGGTCTTTTCTTGTGTTTTCTATCTTTAGGAGATGTTTCCATTGGTAACAATGCTTCGAACGGGCAGTGCGGAATGCACAAGTCACAACCCGTACAGTCGTCTTCCACGATTGCAACCATTGATTGGCCCATGGGCATTCTAAGACCCTCGGGTTTTTGAATCCAAGCCTTCATCCATGCGGTGAACTTGAAATGCCTTGTGCAACAGCAGAGTCTGCGGGGATACTGCTGTGGATGATGATGCAAGACTTGAGCGACTTCAGGGAATGTTGAGGCAACGTGGAATTTTACTTCCTGCTTTCGACCTTTATGGCGGTGCCAAGGGATTGTATGATTTCGGCCCAGTTGGTGGGAGATTACGATCTAAAATCAACCAAGCATGGCTCAATCATTGGATAAGTTTAGGCAATGTTGTAGAAATTTCATCCCCTACAGTTACCCCTTTCGAAGTTCTTGAAGCGAGTGGCCACGTCGGGGAGTTTTCAGATTTCATGACTCAATGTGGCGAATGTGGTGAAGCAAGTCGTGCGGACACATTACTCGAACCCCATCATCCAAATCCTGATTCCTTAAAACTGACTGATTTGCAAGCACTTCTCGACGAAATCTCCCCCAACTGTCCAGCATGTGGAGCAGTTTCTTGGTCTCCTATTGAAGCTCAGAATTTGATGTTTTCAACGACTATTGGGGCAGGCTCATCTGGTCGGCCAGGATTCATGCGTCCAGAGACAGCTCAGGGTATGTTTACGATGTTCCCTGCCTTGTATCGCCACTTTAGGGAACAGTTACCATTTGGTGCAATCCAAGTCGGTAAAGGATACCGTAACGAAATTTCACCTCGTCAAGGTATGATTCGACTAAGGGAATTCAATATGGCAGAAATGGAATATTTTATCGATCCAAGTGTCGAGGAATCTCATGACTTTTCAAAATGGGAATCAACCTTAATGGAACTGCTTGACGGTGAAGGAGATGTTCACAATCTCTCTCTCGTTGATGCTCTCTCAAGCGGTTTAATTCGTCATCAAACCGTTGGTTATTTTATGGGGAAAACCTATGATTTTCTGCTCAATCTCGGAATCGATTCCGAAAAACTTCGATTCAGGCAACATGCTCCTGACGAAATGGCACATTATGCCTCTGATTGCTGGGATGTTGAACTTCATGGCTCCTACGGATGGATCGAATGTGTGGGTATTGCACATCGTGGCTGTTATGATTTGGAAGCACATGAGCGAGCGAGCGGCAGAACACTGCGTGCTCGCAGAGAATTTTCTGAACCCAAAATTAAGGAAATAGATGGTTGGACAATCGATGGTGGCATTGCAGGTCCAGCCTTTAGAGCCGATGCTGGAAAGGTGAAGGTACTCGTTGAATCACTCGATTTAGATACAGAATTTCCTGCTGATGTTGTTCTCGAGGATGGAAGAACATTAACTGTTGAATCTCAACACGTGAAGCGTGTTCAAAAGACTGTAAAGGAAACTGGTGAATGGTTCATACCACACGTTGTTGAGCCAGCATTTGGTATCGATCGCATTCTTTGGCATGTTCTTGATCATGCTTATGATGAATCAGAAAAAGGTGGTGAACCTTACCGAATGCTCAAATTATCACCATTGGTAGCTCCAGTTGATGTTGTAATCCTACCTCTTTTTGAGAAAAATGGAATGGATAAAATTGCAGCTGAATTGCATAAGCGATGTTGTATGATTCCAAATCTTGTTTCGATGTACGATGCAAGTGGCTCAATTGGTAAGCGTTATGCTAGAGCCGACGAAATAGGCGTGCCTCTTTGCATCACTGTTGATCATCAATCACTTGAAGATAATACAGTTACAATGCGTATACGAGATGATGGTTCGCAAGTCCGAATCTCAATTGATGAATTACCCTTTCTTTGAATGGAAGAAGCACCTTCAAGAACCGCCGACATAATGAGAGGATATGAGCGGTGCTTCAGACTGGACTGAGCGCCATCGTCCAATGTCAGAGCATCAATTGGAAGGGAACGAAATACAACGTCGCCAAATTCGAGAATGGCTTGATGGATGGATTGCAGGTAACCCAAAGAAGAAAGGAATTCTTCTTGTTGGTCCACCGGGCGTAGGTAAGACAACTGTGGCTCGGGCAATTGCACATGACATGGGGTGGACGGTCATTGAACTCAACGCGAGTGATTCCAGAAATGCAGTCGCCATTCGAAAAGCAGCAACACAAGGGTCAACTCACAGATCCCTTTTCCATGATCCTAACAAACCTCAACAAAGAACTCTCATTCTTCTCGATGAAGTCGATCATATTGGTGGTGGATTACGTGCAGTCAGTGAAGATCGTATTCGCAAAGAATTAGATGGAGAAGATTCACCTCAACTATCTGGTGATTCCGGAGGGAAGGCAGAATTGTTACGACTCCTTGAAGCGACAAAACAACCAGTTATTTTGGCATGTAATGATATCATGGGATTGTGGGGTCGCTCGTCTTCAACGTGGAGGAATACCAAAGATCGTTTTTCTAAACATCTTGTGACAATCAATTTTGATCGTGTTTCCAATGAGGCATTACGACGTATTGCTCGAAGGGTTCTTCGGGAAGAAGAGATTGATTTTACCCAGGATGCGATTGAGTCATTAATCGAAGGTAATCATGGAGACTTACGGGCACTGGTCAGAGATTTACAAGTTCTATCAACTGGTTCTGTATCTTCGTTGACAAAGTCTCAGGTTGCTGAGCACCTTGAGGCTGGGGTTCGTGATGTGACGACAGAAGTCTTCCCTGGTATGGAAAATCTCTATCGTTCACGCACTGCAGCGGAAGCAGTTCAACTCGGAAGAACAATCGATAAACAACCTTCTGATCTGATGAATTGGGTTCACTGGAATAATTCTTCACTTTTTGGTAATGATTCAATCAAAAAAGGTTCGAAGGCTCTTATTGTTGCTGATAAATCAGTTGAAAGTCGATTTCGAGATTTGGCTCACCATTCCTCGTATTGGACGCTTCATCTTTCTTCACTATCTGCGAGTGTAGCGAACTCCACACCTCTCCAAGGACGTGTTTACGCCAGTTACCCTCATTATTTACGGCGTTCAGGATCTTGGACACGGCCTGCCATCATCTCACACCTATCTGACATGTCGAAGACAAGTAAATCGACTGTACGCCGTGAGTTTTTACCACTCTTATCTGCTTTGAGTAGAGAGGATTCTGTGATAGGCGACCCGAATGAATTCGCTGTATCGCTTTCACTCGGACTCAGTTCGCAGGAACATGCAACCTTGTGCAATATGCCCGTGAGTCGAAAGTCAACAAAGGCCATGATGAAGGCTTTTGATGAGGCTGAACAGAAGTGGAAAGAGCCCATCGTTGCTCAGATTATCGAAGAATTACCAGTTGAGGAGCCAATCGAGGAAGTTGTTGAAACGGTTGTTGAGGAACCTACAATCGATTCAGCTCAACGAACATTATTTTGATTCATCAATAGGTTCTCTTGAGATCATTCTTTTCAATCGAGATAATGCGCCACGGTTCGTCTGGTCTTTGGATTCGGATCTCCACGTATGCGGGTGGAGGAGAATCACCGCAGTGAGTAATTCTAATCTGCCAAACCACATTAGAATTGATGTTAGAATCAACGACATGGAATTCATGTTCGCCCATGTTTCTGTCGGACCGTAATCTCCGAGTGCTGGACCTGTATTTCCAAGACTTGAAGCCACAACAGAGAGGATGGATTCGAAATTGGAATCTGGCATTATAATTGCTAATGTAAACGAGGATATCGCAAATAGACCAATCCAAACAATCAACATTCCAATAATAAGACCGAGTTGATGGCTACCAACAACTTGAGAATTCATACGAATAGTTTCAACTTTTCTTGGTTGTGCAATTCGAACAAGTTCCCTCATTGCAACTTTAAATGCGAGGTTAATTCTTAGAAGTTTGAGTCCTCCAGCTGTCGAACCCGCTGATGCCCCGACAACCATGAGAACAAATATCAAAAATTGAGTTACAACAGGCCACTGCATATAATCAGCAGTTGAAAATCCGGTGGATGTGCCAATGGATACTACTTGGAATAGACTATCGATTAAGGTGTCTTTAGTCGAATAATCTCGGGTCGCTAGTAAGGCTATGGAGATGAACAGGAAGGATGTAAAAATATAGACAAGATAATTCTTAAATTCTTCATCTTGTGTGGCTTTCTTGAATTGACCCTCTCGAATGAACCATAAAAGTGTGAAATTGACACCACCTAGGAACATAAATACAGTTACGATTAATTTCACAATATCTGAATCAAAATGCCCTATGCTTCCATCGTATGTAGAAAATCCTCCTGTCGGCATTGTTGTCAAAGAATGGTTTAAGGAATCAAACCAATCCATTCCTCCAATTGACAATAAGAGAATGAATTCCAAAACTGTGAGAAAAATGTACAACCCCCAAAGTGCGCGAGCAGTCTCTTGTAATTTCGGCTTCAATCTAGATAAAGATGGACCGGTTAATTCAGCACGAGCAAGTGCCATTCCTCCGCCAATAACGCGAGATAGAATCATCATACCTAGCATGATAATTCCCATTCCACCAAACCACTGGGTGAGGGATCTCCAAAGAAGTAGGCCTCTGGGTTGGGAGTTAATGCAATCCATGCCTGGATAACAGTTAGGACTCATTGATGTAGAAATGACAGTAGCTCCTGTTGTAGTGAATCCTGACATTGATTCAAACCAGGAGTTAACTGCACCGCGAAATATGTCGCTTAAGTCAGATCCATCGGTAAATGGGCCGTGAAATACACCTCCAAGCCAATAAGGTAGGGCTCCAACAAGTACTGCAAGAGGCCAAACTAAAGCGACAGCTGCAAATGCTTCTCTATCTCGTAATCGAGTCGAGGTATTCCTTCGCGTACCAAATCGTAGCAAAATATACCCAATGAATAGGGAAACCCCTGCTGGAATTGAGAATGCACGAATTGCTAAGTCCCAATTATCTAGGAATCCAGTTAAGACTGCACACAAAACGAGTGGAATCGTCAAGGCCACCAATGTCCAACCAAGGATGAGGGCAAGTACGTCACCACGCATGATTACACCTTAAATTTCTTTTCAAGATCTGCGACTCTATCCGGTCGGCAAAACAAAATGAGTCGATCGCCTTCAACAATAGATTTGTCTCGAGATGGCCGTAATGTTTCCCAACCTCCAGATGTGTTTCTACGTTGAATGAATGCAATACGGGCCCAATCTGGTATTCCAGCATCTCCCACCCGCTTGCCTACAAATTTGGTTGCGCTAGATACTGGAAGACTAATTCCAACAATATCTGGAATGTTTGAAAGAATAGCATATGCTCCGGATGCTCTTGTATGAATATGGGCCAATATATTATCCACAGCTACTCGTTTGATATCAACAGCGAATGTAATACCCATTCGTTGAGTAACTTTGACTAAATCTGAATCTTTGAGAATTAATCCTGTTCGAGTCACACCCATATCATTCGCTAATAGAGCTGCTGCGATGGAGATATGATCGTCATCCAGCGCTGCGATTGCAATGTGATGTTCATTAATTCCTATTTCCGTAAGAATATCACGATCAAGGAAATCACCGTGTATAACTTCAAGATTGCCATGGGATCCAACATCAGATCCTGATAAATTATTGGCGATGTTTAAATCCCGTTCGATTACAGTGACCAATGCCCCACTGCGCAACCAATCTTCTGCAATACGTTTCCCAATTTCAGTTGCTCCAATTATCGCAACTTTCGGTTTCGTTGGGAAATCAATGGACTCGTGTCCAAAGGACGTGAGAATGCGGCTGAAGGATGCTAAACCTGTTGTGGCTACTGCGATTATATCCTTCGGCATTAATGAAAAATCCTTATTCGGAACTGTACTAATTTCTCCATCCCGCTTTACTCCAACAATAAGTGGCAGTCCGCCCTCAACTCCTAAACTAGCCTCTGACAAAGTCTGATGGATGACGTTAGAAGCATTTTGTGTAACATTCAATTCGATAATATAGGCTTCATGCCCAAATGGAATTACTTCTTCAATTGCAGATGAGCGAAGACCAGTTGCTAGGCGTCGTATTGCTCCGTCTACTGGGTCAATTGCATAATCAACAGAAGCCCAACGTTTTAGATGTCCTTCTGAATGTTCGGCAACATAGTGTGGATTTCTAAATCTGCCAATCGACAAGAGGGTCTTTTGAATTGAAGAACCATTTTGTCTTCTATGCTCATCTTCTGCGAGTGCACAAGCAATCAGATTACGATCATCTGAATCCGTAACAGCCACGAACACAGTCGCATCACCGATGCCTGCTTCCATAAGCGATGCCCGGGATGTGATGTCTCCATGAATCACCAAAGCATCAAGGGATTGAGCATTCTTAACAGCTCTTGAATCATTATCGATAAGAACGACATCCATCGTTTCTGCACGCATTGCACGAGCCAATTCAGCCCCTACTCTTCCAGCACCGCCAATAATTACTCGCATTTACTCATCACCTCACTGATAGACAGGGAATTTCCCACCGCCATAATTGATTGCACCAACCGTATCGAACGTCCGATCCCGGTCAATACCTTCTCCACCACTACTGTGCGTATGTGAAATTGGTCGATAATAGGCGTTGATATAGGTGCCAGTAGGATCGGGTTTCTCAATCCAATCGATAAGTGCAGATGATGTATGAAGTAGCCATTTGTTGTTTGTTACATCAATGGAAGCTTCTACGAAACATGTATTCAATTCAATGTTCATTTCATTGCACCATTCATCAGACATTGGAAGTTGAATATATCCCCAAGCGTGTGCTTCCCATTGCGTAAAAGATTGGCTAGACAAGACTCCGAAAACATACCATCCAGGAACACCTCTCACTCTGAGCATGCTCAGGAATGCATTGGTTTGTTCGTCACAGTCTCCTATTCCTGCACCTAAACAACTTGGACCGCTTCGAGACGGTGATGGAGCATCGTCATCATATTGAATATTGTCTCGAATATAATCAAAGACTCCACGTGCGAAGTCGTATACATTGTCATTCCCCTCGGGCAGATTACTTTCCACACTTGCAACTGCAGCAATAACGTTGGCAGCTGCACCATCGATTGCATAATCGAACTGATCTAACCGGTTCTTATTGTACCATTTTGCGGCTGTGAATGTATCTTCTCGAACTCCATCTCCTCTATTTTCAAAATCGGCAAAAGTACCACTACTTTCGGAAGTTATTCCCGTCGTAAATCCTGGGACAGTTGGAAGAATATTCCCTGAATCTCCATCCCAGGTATAGGATTTGGTTTTGATTGTAGTTTGGTATTCAAAAATCGTAGATTCCCCAGGTCCCAAATTGATATTGACCTTGACACAAGGACCGCCTATGCAGAAATTTTCGCCCGTTCCTGATGTGCCTGGCCACCACACTTCGTGTCCATTAGATGTCGTAATCTTATCAGCAACCATTCGTGGAGGAATACCTTCCAGAGGGATGTTAATCGTCTGTCCATCGATAATCAATTTAATATCCGTTACATCTTGTATAAGCTGGTTAGGTACTGGATTGGTTCCATCTGTGTAAACAAATGTTGAGGATTGCCCTTCAAGGGCCTTTATGTCTGGTGTTATTGGTAAATTTTCCATCATAGATGAAGGTGTGCTATCAGGATTTGATGCTGTAACTATACGATTGAGAGTATAATCGGCATCAACATCGTAGACCATATAGCCAAGCGTTGGATTTTCAAGGAATTCCTTGATGTCTCCTACTTCTGACAAAATATGTTCACGGGCTTGCGGTGAAAGCATAATGAATGCAACGAGGCCTAACATCACTAACGTTCTGAATCTGTTCTTGCCACCTTTGAGGATATTCTTACTTCTCCCACGATCAGTTTGAACATAACCTCGGCGTTTTGGTGCTGTGGTCATCTTGTAAGTATTGGTTCCGGAATTCCGGTCAAGTTGTAACCCAATTCGTTCGTTCATGATGCGACTGCTAGCAAGCACTCTACCACAAGAGTAACAGATGGTATCACCATCCATCGTCGGAGAATCACAGTAAGGGCAGGAGCCCATAGAGAATTGGTTAGCCATTCATCGTTTAATGGTTGTGTGAGATGACCGACCAAACCATTGATAGGTAAAGTCCAAGCGGAAATTTCATTCCTGCTCATCATTTGAAGCATGATCTACGTAGAAAACGGTGCCCTGCGGAGGAATTTTATTTTGATTATTTTTGGTTGCCTTTGCTTCTCGAACTTTATCCGCTTGCATTCTGCGCCATCGTCGCTTGCCTTCTTTCGGTACAGAGTCCCAAATCCACTTGTCAGCACTGTCCTTTACAAGCAAAATTGGAGGTATAATAAATACCCAAGCAATTGGATTGAACCATGCATAGTAAAGCATAGTCAAGGAGAGGGTTCTCCAAAATGTGGTTCGCAGGATTGCACCCCATCGTTTTCCTTTGAGCATTAACGTGCCATGAAATGTGGCGATTAGCCCCTCTATGCGTGGTGCAAAAAATGCAAGGGATACCACTGTGACGTAATCCCACATCTGATTCATATCAGTTTCAAGTTTTCTTTGAATCAGTACGATGGCTAGCATCCCCCCAACTGCTAATCCAAGTGCCCAACCACTTGTTGCCTGAGAGCCTCCTTTTCTTACGCGTTGTCGTCGAAGTAAAAGGTGCATGCCGATGGTTCCAAGGAGCGGTACCAGTAAGAATTGAATGATGTTCAACTCTCCGTTCCCAGCATCATTCACAGCTGCGTTATAATATGGAATAAACAATGAATTGTCTGCATAGGATGCATATGCACCACCGAGTAAAATCCCCCAGAACACTTGATTCCATGCTGTGGGCAGATCATAAAATCCGGCGTATTTTGTCATCACACCACGCCATCCTAACGTCATTCCAACAAGGCCGCATACTGCAGCGATTTGGAATACCAGGAATTGATTGACCACACCCTTCCCTCTGGCCTCGCATACATGAATGCATAGGAAAAATCGAAGGGAATGAGTTCAAACACCTCCTCTGTTTGTGAGTGCCATGGCGAGATTACTGTTATTCGGTGGAAAGGGCGGTGTTGGGAAAACAACAACATCTGCTTCAACAGCGGTATGGCTTGCAGATTCAGGACTCCGCGTCTTGCTTGTTTCCAGTGATCCCGCTCATTCTACATCGGATTCTCTAGGAGTAGAACTCTCTTCAGAACCAACTGCTGTAGAAGGCGTACCCGGACTGTTTGGACTAGAATTGAATCCTGAAGCTAAATTATCGAGTTTCATGCCTAAATTAGGTGAAAGTTTGTCAGGTATGTCGTCTTCACCACTCTCTGCATTAGGTGGTCTTGGCGGCATGTTTGACGCAGATGCGAAAGAAGAGATGGCTTCAATAAAAGATGAAGTCGAAACAAGTGAACTTATTCTTCCTGGTCTCGATGAAGCGATTGCATTTGATGAACTTCTCAAACATGTTGAAAACCCTCTCTGGGACGTTATCGTATTCGATACAGCACCAACGGGTCATACACTTCGCTTCTTGGCGCTTCCCGAATTGATAGAGGCTTGGTCTGGCCGATTATTACGGATGATGAGAGTCTCTGGCGGGATTCGTTCAATGCTCTTTGGAAGAAAACAAAGTCAAGCCATGAAAGAGGAACTTGAACGATTCCGTCGCCGTGTCCTTCACGTTCGGAGAGTGCTTAGCGATGAATCAACGACCTCCTTTACGC
>CAXAHE010000035.1:0-14635 GCA_963968475.1 uncultured Candidatus Poseidoniales archaeon
CCCCAATCATTGGTTTCTAATGGGTGTTGTCCTGTCGTAGCATTCATTCATAGGCGATGCTTGGCCAAACCATGACCGATGCGTTGCTCAACTTGAACAGCGTGACTGTTCGTCGAGGAATGAAGACCGTTTTATCTCAACTGAATCTACAAGTTTCAAGCGGACAAGTGATCTTATTCAACGGAACAAACGGGGAAGGGAAGTCCACTATCATCGAAACTGCAGCGGGTTTAATTCCGCTTGAATCAGGCTCAGTACATCATCATGGAAAACTTTTGATTGATCAAACTGGCAAAGGCGGTAAATCCGCATACCCGTTTGGTTTAACCCTGCAAGCAGATGGATGTATGGGGAGCCAACGCATCGAAGAGCATCTGCTTAACACAATGGATATAGCCGGATCGAGAGTAAAAATGGATTCAATTCTAGAACGATACAATCTCAAACACAGAAAACATGATCTCATTGCACAATTATCAGGCGGTCAGCGAAGAAAAGTCGCAACGATTGCTGGTATCCTTTTAGGATTTATTTCAAAGGAACCGCGTCTTATTTTTCTCGACGAACCAGATTCAGGTTTGGACCAAGCCTCTCGATTGAGTCTCATTGAAGATATTCATTATCTTAGACAGAAAGGTCATGCTGTTCTTATTGCGAGCCACAATAATGAGTTCAAAGAATGCGCTACTCACCAATACAACATCGAAGGAATGGTTGAAATCAATCAAAATTCCACCTCACAAATTGTTCGAGAGGAGATGGAACATCTTCCCTCAAAAGGATTGATTGCGCTACGGAATGGTGTTGTATCGAATAATCGCACCATGTCAACATTAGCTTACAACGGAATTGCTGGTTTTTTGACGTTGGGAATTCTTCTAGCGTTGGTTGACCCAACAAAACTCGACACAGGCACAATTCAAAAATCAGGACTCATCTTGAGTTCTGCATTTGCTGCTGGTTTGGTGGGCGACAGCATGGTGCAAATGCTTCATGAACATCGATCACTGGCCTGGTGGAAAGCACACAAGCAAGGCATTCCATCCTCGTATATTCACGGAGCAGTACTCGGTTTTGCACTTACTCTTCTCACGCAATTAGCAATGGACCTGACAATTTCATGGGAACTTACAATCATCGGATGTCTCCTAACGACGTTAACCATGCTTATTGTCCGAATGTTTGACCTAACTTCAGCTCGATTGGCTCGCCCTAGAGCCGCATTTACTCGGATTTTAACCCCAACACTCATCCTTCCATTTGCTCTGTTAGTACAATGGATAACTGATTCTAATCTCCTCTGAGATGCAATGATTCAAAGAGAGAAAGCGGTTGGCAGAACTATGAGCAAGAGATGGGCAGAAGTAATTCTCCTTCTCGGTTTTTTGGGAATTGGATTAACCTTGGCTCTGGCTTTCCTCAAAGCCCCGAGTGTTTCAATCAATGCTTTTGAATCACCTGATGCACAACGAATTTTCTATTGGCATGTACCTGCTGCTTGGGCGGCTTTCATTGCCTTTGGATTTCTTTTCGTAGGTTCAGCAATGTGGTTCTTCAAACGTTCAAATCTTGGATGGAGAATGCACGTAGCAGGTGCTGAAGCAGGATTAGCAACTGGCCTGATGACAGTATGGAGCGGCATGGTTTGGGGTGCTGCAGAGTGGGGTGTACCATGGGATTGGACCGATGTTCGACTCAACACATTTGGATTGCTTACCTTTCTAGCTCTATTTTTGGTCCTTGGACGTCAATCACAGCCAGACGGAGTTGAAACAAGAGATACCTTTTCCACGTTTGGGTTGTACGGTTTTGTCCTCGTACCAGTCACATATGTTGCGACAAGATTGTGGCAAATCAGACATCCCGGCCCAGTTGTTGGAGGGGGTGATGGGGGGAGTCTTGCTGGAGAAATGGCAGTCATCCTCCTCATTGGAGCAATTTCCTTTACAATTTTCATTATTGGTCACATCTTGATGAGCATGAGAATAACCTCTCTTGAACAACGGCTTGAAAGGATTCAAAAGTCAATGGATAAGGTGTGAGAACAATGGCAGAAGGAATGACGTACCTTGCAGTGGCGTATATCGGGATGTTGTTTGGCATTGGGATATGGACGTGGACTGTTTTTGCCCGTAGTAAGGACTTGGAACAGCGAATCCATGCTATTGAGCAGATTCACACAGACGGCGAAGAGTGAGGTGAGATTATGGCGAAAGGACTAGGCGGCGATTTTTGTCTTATCTGTGGTAGTGATCCACCTCTCTATGCTGACCGAATGTGCGAACCTTGTACAAGAGCCCGTACGCGTATTGCAGAGGTCCCAGAAAACACAAATTTCACCCGATGTGCACGATGTGGTCTTATTGACATGCATGGCCGTTGGGTCGATGTGCCAGAAGACAAATTATGGGATGAACTCATTCAACGGAATGTTGCATTCCATGAGCGTGCTGAAGAAATCGGGCTGGCATGCCAATCTCAAACGGTTTCCGACCGACACACACTTCTTCACCTCCAAATTGAAGGAGTGGTCGACGAGTTACATTACCACGATGAATTTACCATGCGGGCAAGAATGTCGAACGGAGTTTGTTTGACATGCACGCGACGAGCGGGAAATTACTTCGAAGCAACTGTACAATTACGTTCGACCGGACGCCGACTTGAAGAAGAAGAACTCAACGTATTGCGAGCGAGTTTAGATCATGTTATCGAAAATTTGAGTGATGACCCGATGTTCTTCATCACAAGCGAAGGATCTGTAACAGGAGGCTATGATGTAGTCCTCGGTTCAAAGGGACTTGCTCGATCATGGGGCCGGCATTTGACAGATAATTGGGGTGGACAAGTCGTAGAAACCAACACAACCGTCGGACGTAAAGACGGAGCCGATGTCACTCGACTGACACTTCTTTACCGGAAACCAGGCTATGATTTGGGTGATGTTGTCCGATGGAGAGGCGATTATTGGAGACCTAGTTCATGGTCCAAAGATGGTGCAATCATGGAACGTATCGCCCGACAGGAACGCACTGGTGCTACCTGGAGAGATTTGGATAATGTCCTCGTCATAGCTCAAATGAAAAATCATCTTACTGTTGATGTATTAGACAAAGATGATTCAGTTGCGGAATTCCTTAATCCAGAGACCTGGAAAATGACCTCGGTCCGCCTACCTTGGGATTATGATGGAGCGTCAACTTTACGCTTAGCAAATGTCGAAGGGGAATTCTTGGCTCTTCAGGATATGGCTCTCGACCATACAAAATGATAGGAGCCCCTATGAAGGGCTAGCCTTTCTAGTATTCATGGACGAAGATTCTATTGACATTGAGAGTCTCCTAAATAGCCTTGATACGCAAGGTATGGCTGGATTTACTCAGGCCTTCTTTACCGATTTTGAAAAAGGGATGAGCGCAGTAAATCATGAACTTCTTCCTTGGCTTTCAGAACTACAAAAGCACACATGGAATGGCGTACTTTGCCTTGGAATGGGCGGTTCCGCAGCAGGTGGAGACTTCCTCTCAACTCTTTCAAATCAAGAGGGAGCAACTCCATTCATTACTCACAGGGATTACACAATCCCCTCATGGTGGGATACCTCTTGGTTAGTTCTTGCAACATCCCACAGTGGCAACACTGAAGAGACACTTCATGCTACTGAAACGGCGTTAAAACAAGGAGCTACGGCCATCGTTATCGCAACCGGAGGAGTCCTCGCAGGTTTGTGCGAACTGTATGAGAACTGTTTCTTGATTCCTTCAATCGGGGGACAACCACCTCGAACTGCATTTGGCCATTTGTTTTCTCGTCAACTCGCTTGCATGCAACACCTAGGACTCCTGCCCCAGCAGAGTAAGGAAGAATACGAGTCTATGATGGTACGTCTTCATTATGCATCTGATTCGAATGATTTCAGAAAGGAAGAGGGGCGCGATATACTCGCCTTGGCACAAGCCCTTTCCACACAAGCACTTGCCCTTTTGGGTCCTCAAGAACTGCAACCTGTCCTTATTCGGTTCAAAAATCAAATCAATGAAAATTCCGCCCGTTTTGCTCGCATTGGAGCAGTTCCTGAAATGAACCATAACGAGATTGTGGCATGGGGCGGCATCGGAGAAGATGGAGATCCAACCAGAGAGGAACAAGCAGTCCTGTTCATTACTTGGGATGGAATGTCACCTCAAGTACGCAAAAGGGTTGATTGGATGATCGAACATACCTCGACGGATTATGCTTGGCGAGTTCATGGCGAAGGAACATCTTTGCTTGAAGCAATGCTCCATCACTGCATTGTCATGGACTGGTTGACAATTGCTCTTGCATTAGTTCACGGAAAAGACCCTGCTGCAATCGCTCCAATTCAGGCATTAAAGGGCTATCTTTCGAACTAAATTCTAATACAGCATTCCAAGAATATTTCTTGGATCGGGATAATCAAGCAATGCTTGAATCCGATCTTCAGGAGCCACAACACCGGGTAAATCGGCCTGTTGGGGTTCAATGAAACTGAGTTGGATATGCACGTGAGGGGGCCAGCCTCCGTTTTCCTCTTCATTGCCCATGTGACCAATCTCTTGACCCTGAATAATCCGCTCGCCAATCTTCAATCCTTGTAGCGATTCTCGCGAGAGGTGTCCATAAAGCACCCATAATGAGGTATTGATACCATCGATTTGAACTGAGTGTTCTGTGATAATTGTTGGTCCATAGGAGCCTTCTTGATCATTGTCTGCAAAGGAATGAATCAAGCCATCATGAAAAGCGTAAATGGATGTTTGAGCGGGAGCGCCGATGTCGAGACCTACGTGAATTGTTCGTTCACCTCCAAACAATTCTTGAGTATACATGCCTTTTCGATTTTCATCATATCGCCCGATTGTAACAGCGTATGGATTTGCCCAATCAGTTTGAGGACGTTGTAGATTCAACACCCAATAATGCTCCGGAAGCGAGACGATTGGATGGAATGAGTTCTTTCCAGTACCAGCAAGGTCGGAACATCCCCACATGATTGTAAGACAGGCTCCACACCTATGAGTTCATGGATGAAATTGATGACCCATTAGGTGTAGGCACAACTCATGTGGGTGGCATTCTGTCTTATCGTCCTCGCATCAATACCCCCTGGATTGGCATTAACTCGTATCCTAGATGGTGCTGCAGATACCTTTCGGAAATCCCTTCTATGCTTGCCGCTTGGTTTGATTGTCCTCTATGGAATTTCCGGGATCTTATTTGTCATTCAGGCTTGGAACATCACCTCAGTAACTGTTTCTATTCTACTGGCAAACATATGTTCTATTCTCTTTTTACGAAGAAAAATCCGCATCGAAAGAACTCAACATTCCCATTGGCAACGGCTAGAGGCTGCTATGCATGGCCTCGTTCTTTCCGAATCAGAACCTGAGCTTGAGGAAGAAGTTCAGGCCCAGCGTTGGTTCCAGCAGCAACGCAATCCGATGCTTCAGATTCTGGCTGGTTTCTTTTGTGCAATGACATTGATTCCATTATTGCTTATCGAACGGCCATTTGGGGTCGATTGGGTTGGCTTTGGAACACTCGCTGCAAATGTTCAATCGACTGGAACGTTCGATTTACCGAGTCCAAATTCTGGTGTTTGGACGTATCCACCTGCTTTTCCGAGCCTCCTAGCATGGTTATCAGAACTTTCCGGCAGTTCTATTGAGCAAACTGCAATGGTTCTGGGGCACATTTCCCTTCTCGCCATATTATTGGGCATTTGGGGAAGTATGGACCGATTGGGGGCAGGGGCATCATCGGTGTTAGCGATGGGTGGATCGCTTGCTCTTTTCGCAAAGATTTTTGATTCGGGATATCCATCTGTAGCAAGTCAACTCGGACTTATCGTGGGATTATTAGTTGTATTTCGACCGTATCATCAATCACTTCGCGCCCATATCATTGCATTTATCTCAACTGCTGGATTCACAGTACTCATTCATCCAACTGGTGCAATTTACCTTGCATGCATGTTGCTAGCGAGCATCCTTATGAGAACCAGTATGGATGAGGACGAGCAAAACCGAAGTAAACATGTTTTCTTTTCATCGATTATCATCATGAGTGTCATGTTTATCATCGCATTGATTTTCTTCGCACCTAGAATGTTGGAAGAGCCAGTATTTGCTGAATATGGATGGCAAGGAGGCAAACCGATGTTGATGTACAACGGACCTTTGATGATGTTAGCAAGTTATGGATTATGGCTTGGTAGGAAATCCAAAGAAATACGCCTCGTAGGCGTATGGTTGAGTTCATTATGGATTCTTTCATTCGTTCACCTCATCGATGGTTTTACCAACATTCAGATACTGAGTTTGCTCTCATATACGCTCTATTCAATGGCCTTGCATGCCTATCACATTCCTCTTGCGCTTATTGTAGGGCTCATCGCTAGTCGTTCCACATCTCTGACAAGCGTAGATGGAGAGAGGGCATGGCTTAATCGAGATATGGACCCATACTACAAACCAATCATTTCTGCAATGTGTCTAAGTGCATTGATTTTGGGGTCGATCCTAACCGCTGGATTGTTTGTTCAACTGGCTCAACATGAAGAGCTCCATGCATCCACATCTGGTGATGAAAAACTCAGATTATGGCTGGAAGAGAATCCTCCCGACGAGATTATTTATTCAGAGAATATCCACTGGGGGCATACGTATTCCTTTGTCACCAATATCAAGACTACGAGCATACCTACGCTTGGCCTACTCACGCTCGATGATGAAATTCAACAAGATGCAACTGCTGCAATTCGAAATGATGACATTACACGCCTACGTGAGTTGGGTGTGGGCTATGCTGTTTCGAGTCCAATTGGAACGCTAGCCCCGTATCTTGCCTCTTCACCTCATTGGGCTGTTGAGAAAAGTTACGATGGCGCTCGTTACTGGAAATTATACGATGCCCCATCTCCAGAACGTGTAGCTGTTGTTTCGAATTTATCCCAAACGCCGTGTATTGAGGCAAGTGGATGTGATTTGAGGCAAGACCCATGGAGAAATCATCGCTACAGTGATCTTCTTTCGTTAGGAGAACAACGAATGATAATCACGGCTGCAGGGCAAATCGATTGGAATAAAGCCATTGATGACCCAGGCTTGAGAGGGAGATTCAATGTTTGCCTTCTCTATGAACAAATAGGTACTGAACTCGACTATACAATTAACTTCAATCAGGTTTCAATTTCACCAGAAGACAAAAGTGGATGGAGATACGTATGCACAACACTTCAATTTGATGAACAACTCAATATTTCGATACACCTAGAGCGTGATGGAAAGTGGTGGATTAACCCACTCGGTTTTTCTGGTAGAAGTGGTCAAATCATTGATTCAACAGGATTGAGAATCCATCATTTCGAGGTCTTACAGACTGAATGAGCGAAGGCATCAAAAACAATCATGTGAGGCTAAGACTGTGAAGGAATTGATGATTCTCTTACCCGTCCTCAATGAAGAGGATGGATTAGAAAGTGTCCTAAGTGCTATCCCTTACCAGCCATTAAGAGATTTAGGTTGGTCTCCTTGCGTAGTTATTGTTGACGGGAATAGTTCAGATAACTCTAGGCAGATCGGTGAAAACTTTGGTTGCAAAGTTCTCGTACAGCCAACCAAAGGGAAAGGTGAAGGAATTCGTGTTGGGTTTGAGTATGCAATCGAGAACAATTTTGATGCCGTAGTTATGTTTGATGCTGATCGCACCTACCATCCAGATGACATGTTGGATATGCTCCCATTACTCAAAAAAGGACAAATTATTGTTGGAAATCGACTTACAAATCAAATGCATCCACACGCAATGACAACTCAAAATTGGATAGGAAATCATCTCCTCACATGGTCTGCAGTCATGTTGTTTGGATTAGAAATTCATGACGTGTGCAGTGGATATTGGGTCTTTGACAAAGCAGCACTTAACAAAATGAATCTCAATAGCATGGATTTTGAAATCGAAGCAGAAATGTATGCAGAATGTGCAATTGCAAATATTCAACTCAGGAACTACCCAGTCCAATACCAACCTCGGATAGGAGAGCCAAAACTCGGTTCAGTACGAGATGGTTCTTCGATTTTGAAGAAGCTCATCATCCGTCGATTATTCCCTAATCCTGTTGATGCTGAACTTGGAAGAGGGAAGTTATCGCTTCATTCCAACCAGTAAATCGTAGGAAACCAAACCGTAGTTGTGAGAATCCGTTGAAGCGGTTGGGTCAGGATTATCCCCTTCAACAAATAACCCCTCAGGTTTGACAAACACAACTCGTTTGACACATATTCGAGAAGCATGCGTTGGGTCGTTGAAAACAACGATGTCTCCTTCATTGATTGCTTGATTTGAGTAAGGGACTGCTTCGAAGGAGTCCCCGTCTCTTAGTGTCGGCCACATGCTGTCGCCAATCACGACTACAGCAATGGTGTTCAAACTTGAACCCTCAACTTGCACGAATCCAAGAGACTTCTCGTCCCTTGACGGACCAGAACATTTTGTGGATGTTTTCTACTGCATCCATGAGTTCTTGGGCATGTTGTTCTGAAACTTCAACCTTACAAGCTGAGCAAAGTTTTGCTGCATGCCAAAAGGTGGTGTGAAGGTCAGGTATGGCTTCGAGATGTTGAGGCTTAAAGAAATCAGTCCACAAAACAAGAATTTCTTGCTTGCATGTTTGTGCTTCTTCTTCCTTAATTGCAGCATATCTGCTCATTGTGTTAATGTATGATGCTGATCCGGAATCAGCATCACTTTCGCTTAGAGCGACCATTTTCTTGGTCATTGATTGGACTGCTTCGGCCGCAACACGGGCACTCGCAGGATCGTAGACGCCGCATGGGCCGTCACAGTGGGCAAAAGCTTGGATGGTAGGTTTGTTCTCCATGTTGTTGCGTTAGAAAAGAAGCATTTGAAGATATGCTTTCCCACCTTATCGACGAGCAAGGGACTAAAACTTCCATCACTTAGAGCCAACATGCCTTCGGCACGTGTTGCGATACTGGGTGCAGGCGGATTTGTCTCGCAACGAATGCAGCAACGACTTGCAAACCATCCATGGTTCGAATTGGTTGCTATTGCAGGACAAGACAGTGGGAGAATGCTCAGCACTGTTCCTTGGAGATTGAAACACAGCAGACCCGAAGCGTTGAACAACATCTCTGAGCCGATACTTGATGTTCATTCCCCGGACCTTCATCACTCATTGAAATCTCTTGGAGTAACCATCGTCTTCAGTGCGTTACCAAGCAGTCCAGCACATACGATTGAAGCACTCTTATCGAGGAATGGCCTCGTTGTATTTTCTAATGCTAGTGCGTATCGTATGCATCAAGAGGTCCCTCTCGTCGTAGCGGATGTGAATCCTGAATCACTCAAGCAGTGGCCTGGAGAACTTGGATTGCTTGCTTGTGCTACAAATTGTACGCTCATACCAGTGCTTCATCCACTTCATGTCATTACGAACCATCATACAGTAACGCAAGTTAAGGTGCGAAGTGAACAAGCCCTGTCCGGCGCAGGCTGGACGCTTTTGTTGGATGATGAAAAAAGAAGAGCAACAATTGGGAATGATATCGAAGGCGAAGCAGAGAAATTAATCGAAGAGGCTGAACGTATTTTACAAATCAATGCTGAATGGGATGTTGTCTGTAAACGAGTCGATGCTGAAGAAGGACACATCGTCAATGTTGAACTTGAACTTGAGCAAAATGTAACCTATGAAGAAATCAAGTCACTACTTCTCTCTCAAGAATACAATCATTTGATCCAACTCCCTAGTGCCCCTGCATCACCTATCATCGTCCTTGATGAATCACCGACAAGAGCAAAACATCTCTGGGGTTCATTTCAGGATTCTAATCCAAATCCCTCGCTAAATTTGGTTGCTGGAATGGAAACAGTCGTTCACATTGAGTCTGTTGAAGGATCTACTGTCAAATTCAGAGCTCTTTCACACAACACCATTCGGGGAGCAGCGGGAGGAGTCGTCCTGCTAGCAGAACTTGCTGTTGCAGAAGGGGAAATTCCATCAGTAGACCTAAATCCAAGCAAGGTATCATCGGAGCGGTGAGGGCATGGGCATAACTGCAATGATTCCAAACATGACCATTGATGGTCTTCAATCTGAAGCTACAAAACGCTGGGGAGATATCTACGATAACGAGGCAACTCGTATGCAAATTATGCTGATTTGTCCTCGAAGAGAACGGAAGATATTGGAATTACATGGAGACATGGTCGAGCACGGGCAACCCGTCATCGGCGTCTTCCATCGCCCCAGAGCTGAAGCACGACTTTTACAAGAACAGGGTCTTGACCCGAGAGATGCATCCTTCCAGTTTCTCGACCTCGCAACAAGTGACCTCGGGCCATGGATGCAACATCTCGTCACAACTGAGAAATGGATTCGTGCTTCAATAACAATCCAACCCGTACCGTTCTCAGTCGATGTTCCTGCTCAGAGAGGATTTGAAAATATCAATATGCTTTGTTTCCGGCACCCAGACCTTCCGGCGATTGAACGCTATTATTTGCCGTTCCCACCTACCTCAGTTCCAAACAAGTGTTTCGTAAGCCTTCCAAGAAAACAAGCCGCAGAATTTGCGCGTCAACAAGCAGAGGTTCTCGGTGTTGGCCGTGCGGCTGAACCTGCAACCCCCGAGCCGGTTGTTCAAGAAGAAAAAGCAGAAATCGCACCACCTGAAATCGTCAATGAATCTGATGTTGTCATTGAGAAACATGCGTCAGTACCCCTTCCTTCAGTTGATGATGGAACCTCCGACGAGCCACAGAATGTAGAAGATGCAATAACAAAAGCCACCGATACAGGATTTGGAGAGATGCAAGCTGCTGGCGAAGAGTTGGATGCTATTGAAGAGCCGATTGAACCTGTTATTGAACCCGTTTCACTTCCGTCCGAGCCAGTAGAACCTCAGCCGCAACAATCTGAAATTGAAATCGAATTTAGAGCTCTTGTAACGGAACTTCTCGCCAACGGTATTGAGCCAAGTGAAATGATGGATGATCCACGTTGGAACAGCATCAATGAGCGAGCAACTGCAATTGGGTTTGAAACATGGCCTGTGTTTTTACAACTGACTTCAATGGGCTAAACAAGGTTGAATAAGTGAAAGGTTGATAATTGTCAGCATACAGGGAAGGATGGTGAAGAAATGGGTTTTTGCGTAACATGTGGACAATCACAGAACGATGGAACTCGTTTTTGCCGATTCTGTGGCGGTCAACAACCAGGTGAACAACTCATCGCTAGGCTTCGAATCGAGGCAGAACAAATTCGCCAAATTGCTCTAATGATTAGTAATCAACAGGCTATGCAACAAGCAGAATATGCTGCTCGCATGCAACAACAACAGCAATTCAATCAACAGAATTTCGGTCAACAGCAACGACGTTGGTGAAGTTATGCGCCAACGGCATCTTGCGATGCGACTCTCGTCCCTCAAACCACATCCGTGTCATTCAGTAGAGCTTGAACAGTATCCTACTGAAGGAAATCTGGCTGCAGCATGGCTCACTAAAATTGATCTGGGCGATTCATTGGAAGGAAAGCACGTCCTTGACTTGGGTGCTGGGAATGGCGTCCTTGGCATAGGCGCTGCATTTCTAGGAGCAAAACAAGTTACGATGGTGGAATGCGACAAAACCGCGCTTGACGTGATCGATGAGAATATCGCTGAAGTCGAAGGAAATGAATTCTTGAAAACAATTCATCAGCGTATTGATGGAACTGCTATCGAACTTGATTCGCCTGTTGACATTGCAATTATGAATCCTCCTTGGGGAGTTCAGACCAAGCATGCCGATAGGGTTTTTTTTGAGACTTTATTTTCCATGAACATTCCCATCATTCATTTCATACACAGCATTGATGCACAACATTTGGCTGCACTTGCGAAATCCAATGGATACGCTCTACATTCGATTTATCAAACCGATTTTCGGTTGCCTGCTGCTTATGTTCACCACAAGCAACAACAAGGTTCAACTCGAATTCGATGCTATCGCCTTGAGCATTTGAAGTGAAGTCAAGTCATGTGATGGGTTGAAAAGGGGGCGAGCCTCGCAATAAACCAGCACAAGGCTTCGCATCAGCGAAGAAACCGTGCTACGAGATGATTAAAATGACGACGAGCCTCGTCACCCCAGGGACAAAAGTAGCAAACGTCGGCGACGTAGAAGCTGGCGAAGGAACAATGGTTATCGACGATTTAATCGTATCAACAACCGTTGGCCAAATGAACATTAATGACGGCATAGTTAGCGTACAAGCCGGAAAAGAGATTGTCGATATTGCCATTGGCGATACGGTGATTTGCCAATTTGAAAAACTTCAAGAGAAGGGTGGAGAAGCACGAATCCTTGTCGTTGAAGGTAAAAAGGGCTCTATACTTCCAAGTCAATTACAAGGTCATTTCCACGTTACTCGTCTTGCCGATCGATTCCTCCATACCGTTGCCGACGCTGTTCGTCGCAGAGATGTAGCCCGTGCTGTTGTCACAGAGGTTACTCCAGTCGTTCGCATCGATTTTAGAGAGCGTGATGATTGCGGTATTCTTCATGCTATTTGCCCTTCATGTGGAGATACACTCGTTGCAGAAGTCAACGGGGATTGGAATGTCGCTTGTCCTTCTTGCAAATATCAGAGTTATCGTGCATTAGCAGATAACTTTGGAGCCGGTTGGGCAGAACTTGAACAAGGCGCATCAGCACTCAACCTATCTGGAAAGCGATGGGGTAGAGAGGCTGAAGCACTCTTTGCCCATGGTCCATCCGGTCGCGCTACATACATTGCTGCTGACGTACGAGAAGATGGTCGAGAGCGTACATATTTCCGATTTGAAGGACAAGGCGGTGGCCAAGGACGCCGTCAAAAGGCTGCGCCAGGATGTCGCCTGTTTGTTGGAGGTCTTCCTCGAGAAGTCGATACTGAAAAACTCAGAGAGATGTTTGGTAAGCACGGTGATATGACCGATTGTATTGTTATGACTGATGATTCTGGAGCCTCCAGAGGATTTGGATTCGTCACGTTCACTGCTAAGCCCCAAGCTGAAGCCGCAATCTCTGCTCTTGACGGGCACAAGATCAACGGCCGAAAAATTGGAGTTCGAGATGCTGATAACAAAGAAAAGAAAACATCTGGTCCACCAAAAGGATTGAAACTCTATGTTGGAAACCTACCATTCGATGCTGACGAAAAGGTTGTTACTGAATTCTTTGGCGACAATGCAACCATCAACGAAGTTGCTATCGCTACGGACAAAGCTGGCAAACCGAAAGGATTTGCATTCGTCTTTGTTTCCGAGAAAGACAATGGCGAAGAAATTGTCAAAGCCCTCAATGGTACTGAACTCAAGGGTCGAAGAATCAAGGTCGATATTTCCCAGAGTGGCGGTAAAAAGCGTTCCAAAGGCGGTGGCGGCGATGGTAACAAAGATGGAAAATCTTCTCGTGAACTCCGAGCAATGGCTGAAGAAGAAGGCCGTCCAAAGAAGCGTCGTCCACGACGTCGCGACTGATTTTAAGCAGGAACATCCCCTGTTTGAGACATAAGGCTATGAGGCATAAGCCGTAGCCAACTCATGGTTGAGAGTAAAGACCCATATTGGCTTGTTCTCGATGGATATGAGGACGAGCCAGCTGCGTTTGGAGTGCCTCCATATGTTGGTTTTCACGTTCGCTACATATGTGGTGTATTGGAGCAACATCAACTCAATTATCAATACATTACAATCGATCAATGGAGACAATCTCAAGACAAAATGGACATACTAGCGGAATCGAATCTGCTGGGAGTCATCTGCCTTGCTGGTGCTGTCGTTCCCGGAAGATATCTACGGGGAACACCTATTTCACAACGTGAATCGACTGAATTCATTCGACAATTACCACATGGAATACCTGCACTGTTCGGTGGATGGGCAGTACGCGGTTGGAAGCAGCAAGGATGGTTTCCACTGCGAAGTAACCTTTTCTTAGCAGTTCAGGATACAGATGCAACGCTCAACACATTCCTTTCAACCGGTAAATGGAAGCATACTCGACGAACTGCTGAAGAATGGACGAGTTGGGCACATCATGGTGCTAAAAGCAAAGCTACAACTCATCACCCTGACCTGGGAACGCCAGAAAAGAAGGGTTTACTCACCTATGAAGTGGAAGTCTACCAAGGCTGTGTGCGTTACAAGCGAGGTTGTAAATTTTGTATTGAGCCGAAAAAGGGTGTTCCCATTTGGAGAACGCCAGAAGACATCATCGGGGAAGTCAAACTTGCCCTTGATTCAGGGGTTCAACACGTTCGCCTTGGTGGAATGACGGACACGTATACCTACATGGCAGAAGGTGTTACGGAATTGGAATATCCTGTCCCAAATCCTGAACCTATTGCGAGATTGCTTCATGGCTTACGAGAGGATGAACGACTTGACATCTTGCATACTGACAACGGAAATCCGTCGATTATCGCAGAAAACATCGAACCTTCTGAAGAGATTACAAAGACGCTTGTTGAAACACTCTCTGACGGCGCAGTCTTATCATTTGGACTTGAATCTGCTGACCCAAGTGTCCATGAAGCAAATTGGCTTAATTGTGATCCAGG
>CAXAHE010000036.1:0-14511 GCA_963968475.1 uncultured Candidatus Poseidoniales archaeon
CCTACGGTGGCGCCTATGACGTCATGTCTTCAAAGCACATTCGTGGAGATTACAACGTTGCTTGGCCAGGAGCTGAGTTAGCTGTAATGGGTGCTGATGGAGCGGTGGAAATTATTCATCGCAGAAGACTCAAGCAAGCACGAAATCAAGAACAAGAACGTGAGCGACTTGTGTCTGACTTCACTGAGACTTTTGCAAATCCGTACAAGGCGGCCGCAATGGGATACATCGACGATGTGATCGAACCAAGCGAAACACGTTCTAAACTTTCGAGAGCACTCTTGATGCTCCTAGATAAAGAAGAAATTCGACCTGCAAAGAAGCATGGTAATATTCCACTTTGAGGCGTTCTTATGACCGATGATCAAACACTACGAATGGCGGCTATCGCAGCAGTTCTAAGTATGGTTGATGCTGGTTCAGATGACCCCTCAGGAAGAGGGCGACAATCTGGAGAAGCATGGGCACAAGACCATCGCAGAATTGTCATGGGCAAATCGTCGCTCATGGCTCAACGAAGTAGCCGTAGCCCATGGAGATGAACATATGACTGAAAAAAGAACAGTGAAAGTTGACGGTGTTGAATTTGAGGTTGAACTCACAGTAAAAGATGATGGTTCATGGGACGCTGTCGTTGAAGGAAAAACCTTCAATATCGAAATTCCAAACGCACAAGTTGCACCGCGAGCACGCAGAAGCAGTGGTTCGAAGAAGAAGAAGAGTGGAACTGTTTCTGCGAATATACCCGGTAAAGTTGTCACTGTAGAGGTCTCTCTTGGAGAAGTTGTCAAAGAAGGTCAAGTTATTCTTATCCTTGAAGCAATGAAGATGCAGAACGAAATTCAAGCTCCGATCAGCGGCACTGTCATTTCAGTATCATGCGAGGAAGGACAAGCCATTGAGGCCAATGTCCCCTTAGTTGTCATCGAACCCGATGAAACGGAAGATGAAGTTTAAACAAAAGCAACAGTTCAATAGGAAGGAAGGTTAGGTGATTGTATGAGCGAAGGACCTGCCTGTGATTATTCTGGATGCAATGCAATTGGAACAATTGTATCGCGCCTTTCACCTGAAGGATATCTTGTAGCAACTGGAAAGAAAGCCTACTCATTCCGTGAAGCATACCGACGGTTTCACTACTGTGCCGAACATCATGATCAACTCATGAGTGGAGTCTGGTCACGGGTTCGCAAGCCCGATGATAAAAAGGATGGGCATGTTGCTCCAACCGCTATTTGAGTGGCTTGAAGGCGAGATGCTCATAAGCGATGAGTTTCACCTTCAGTTATGTCCAACCTTAGAGAAGAGTCTACTCGTCGAATCTCAACTGTTTTGATCACCCTAATGCTAGCAACGATGTCCATCTCATTGGCATCTCCAGCCATCAGTGCAAGTTCCAGTGCAAAAGGAAGCCCTCCTGGCGTGGGATTGAACAATCTTACAGTCCTCAACACAACCTATCTCAACGGAAGTCACTCCTATGATGACGTTTACATCGGCTGTGGAATTGTTTCCCCATGTGGTTCGATTGTGGCGACTGGAGACTTGATTCTCACAGTCAACACTCTGACAATTGCATCTGGTGGTGCAATCATTGCCTATGATAGTCCAATCAATACCCAAGGTGTTGGAACATCCGTGACCCTTCCTGCAAACTTCAACGGAGAGGGAGCAGGTGGCGCCGGCCACTACGGAAGCGGTGGCGATGGCGGGGGTCTATCCACAGGCCAAACAAACGGCGGCTCCTCATATGGAGTTAGCAATGAAACTGGGTCAAACGGCGGAACTGTCTTTGATTCAAGCGGGAATCTCGTTTCCATTGGAGGAAACGGTGGTGGCCGAATTATCGTCTACGCTGATGTCATCGATATTGATGGAACAGTTACAGCTGTCGGAGTAGATGGAGAACAAGGTTACCGATACAACAACGGCTCTGGAAACGGAGGACCTGGTGCTGGCGGCGGTTCTGGTGGCAGCATTATCATGAAGTCAAATGAACTCACCCTCACTTCAACAGCAATCGTCGAAGCCGATGGAGGAAACGGAGGCGACGGTGCTGACGGGGACTGTTTCGGCGTATGCATTGGCATGTACGATGGTGGAAACGGTGGCGGAGGTGGCTCTGGTGGTTCAATCGATCTTCGAGCGAACAGTGCAGCGAACCTCTCGATCTCAACTGCAGCAACAATCTCTGCTGTTGCAGGAAGCGCAGGCCTTGCAGGAGCACCTTACGGAACTGGTTCTGCTGGTTCTCCAGGTAACGCAGGTGCAACAGGGAGCACTAACTCAGGCACATGGGCTGGTTGGTCATCAAACAATTCAACAGGTGGAGGCGGAAACCCACCACCTCCAACAACCTCCTGTATTGGAAATGGTACATCCACTGCCGGTGTAATTCAAGCAGATATCCTTGAATCAAACGATGTTCAAACAAGTGCAACTCAGGCAAGTATGCTTCCACTCGACTGTACTGACCTCTCTCTTCACACAACGACTGATGTCGATTATTTCGAAATTCAAATGATTACTGGTGTCAGATACTTCGTCAATGTTACATTCTCTGATGCGATTGAAGACATCGATGTTGGATGGGATACAATCGCTGGAGGGTTCCTAGCCACAGGAACCTCAACAACAGATAACGAGCAATTATCTGTCCTAGCCACTCAAAACATTACGACATATGTTGATGTCTATTTGTTCCAATCATTTGGTGGAGCTACAAACCTAAACACCTACGACATTACTATTGAAACGGATAATCCTGGAGGCGGTCAAAGTTTCGAACTTGCAGATGTAGTCATTATCAATGAAACGAACGCAACTGTTTCCTATTCGGGATTGGCTGCGAATACCATGTACAACTACACCACTGTAATGAATCAATACATGATTGATAACACAACGATTTCAACAACACTAGCACAAGGTAGTTTCAACGCAACTTCAACTACATATGAGTACAATGTCTCCTTTTTGCCAGAAATGAACGAGTCTGAGGTCGATATTGAAACGATACTTTACGATGCATCAGGTAATTTCCTTGATGATGACTTTGATACCTATGAAATTGATATGATTGAAGTTGAAGTCACTTCATCAACAACTGGTTTGATCGAATTGACAAATCTTTCAACGACAACGACATACGATATGCGTTGGCTTGTATTTGATGAGGATGTCTTCCTCAATGACTACCTTGTAAGCAATAGTCTGGAATCAGCACTCAATGCCTCAACCATCGATGAGAGTACTGACACGTTCACAAGCACTACTGAAAACCGCTCATACAACATCACTTGGGCTGGACCTACGACAACAAGCATTCACGTGTTGCTCGGAATTCTTAGCGTCAATGGGACCCAAGTGAACATTGATACAGACGAGAATTTGACAGGAATCGGCGATGATGATTTCATCCCTCAACTCCCATCAATTGTCATCAGCAGTGTCTCTTCAAGCGTCACTTCACCAACAAATGATGTGACAATTCGTGGGCAAGACCTTGTTGTAGGCGATTCTTATGATTACAAGATTAAGATATTGGATTCTGGAAACGCAACGATTGCTCAATCATCACTCACATCTTTCACTGCAACCTATCAGGGAATGAGCCTTGGAACATGGAACTACACAACACCAACCGCATCTGGAACATACTGTGCTCTTGCAGAACTGTATGAATCAGACGGGACACAACGCATAGGCGATACGAGCTGTTTCAATATCGTCTTCGATAGTGATGGAGACAGTGTTGCTAACGAGGATGATCTTTGCCCGAACACACCAGCTGGATCACTTGTTGATCTCGATGGATGTGCATCAAGCCAAGTCGATACCGACAACGATGGCTACAATGATGATGTAGATGCGTTCCCGACTGATGGTTCTCAATGGTCTGACCAAGATGGTGATGGCTATGGAGACAATCCAACTGGAAACATGTCTGATGCATTCCCGAGTGATGGAACACAGTGGTCTGACCAAGATGGTGATGGTTATGGAGACAATCTAAATGGCACATACCCCGATGCTTTTCCTACAGACTCCACTCAATGGAGCGATTCAGATGGCGATGGCTATGGGGATAATCCGAGTGGAAGTAACCCTGATCTTTGGCCAAACGATGCAACACAATGGGCTGACCAAGATGGCGATGGATTTGGCGACAACTCTTCTGCTCCAAATGGTGACAAGTTCCCAACTGACGCCACACAATGGGCTGATCAAGATGGTGATGGTTACGGAGACAACCCAACTGGAACTACTCCTGACGCATACCCAACAGATGCGACCCAGTGGGCAGATACTGATGGCGATGGATACGGAGACAACCCGACCGGTACTGATGGAGATGCATTCCCTACTGATTCCACACAATGGGCAGACCAAGATGGTGATGGATACGGAGACAACCAAGCCGGAACCACTCCAGATGCATTCCCAACTGACTCAACACAATGGGTAGACCAAGATGGTGATGGATTTGGAGACAACCAAGCCGGCAACAATGCTGACGCATTCCCAACTGACTCAACACAATGGGCTGACCAAGATGGAGATGGATACGGAGATAACGCAAACGGCAATACTCCAGATCTCTGCCCTAACACTCCTGCAGGGCAAGTTGTTGATACAACTGGATGTGCAGATTCTGAAATCGATGATGACAATGACGGTGTACCAAATTCAAACGATGCTTGCCCATCAACACCAGCTGGTGAATCTGTCAACACAAATGGTTGTTCAGATACTGAACTTGATGGTGACTTAGATGGAATAAAGGATGCATATGATGCATGCCCATCTACACCTCTTGGGCGAACAGTTGATGCAGCAGGATGCGCTGATTCTCAGAGAGATGGTGATAATGATGGTTTGAGTGACGATGTTGACCAATGTCCATCGACACCTGCGGGAAGTCCTGTCGATGGTTATGGTTGTTCTTCTGAACAACGAGACAACGATAATGATGGCGTATTTGACAATGCTGATCTTTGTGGATTGACCGAAGCAGGTGCTGCTGTCGACCAAGATGGCTGTGCAGATGCACAGAAAGATGATGATGGTGACGGAGTAAAGAACGATATTGACCTTTGTCCAGGCACTGAACCCATTAGCGTCATTGATGTGAACGGTTGCTCGGATAGTCAACTCGATGATGACCAAGATCAAATTTTCAATAACATCGATGTATGTCCGGCAACTCCAATTGGCGAAATGCCAAACTCGGAAGGATGTTCGGCTACACAACTCGATGATGATATGGATACTGTCAACAATGCAGATGACCTTTGCCCAATGACTGATGTCAACCCTTCACTGGATGCAGATGGTTGTGTTGCAAGCCAAAGAGACACAGATCTCGACGGCGTAACTGACAAGGATGATGATTGTCCTAATACAAACTCAACGAGTATTTCTGATGATGACGGATGTGCATTGGAACAACTTGATTCGGACAATGATGGTGTGAATGATCTGGAAGATGATTTCCCTCTCGATGCTCTCGAATCCAAGGATACCGATGGCGATGGCGTTCCTGACAGAAAGGATGCATATCCCGGCGATGCTACCAAAACAAAGGCTGAAGCTGAAGAACAAGGTTCTGGAATGTGGGTTTGGACTGCTGTAGCAGTACTCGTCCTCGGAATTCTTGCAGGTCTTGGTATGATGAAGAGAAATTCTGAGATGATTGAAAAAGTAAGTCCGTTTACTCAACAAGTTGTTCAACAAGGGCAGGAAGAGACGCAATTGCTTCAAGAAGCCCCTGCTGAACGACAAGAATGGGAAGAAAATGGCGTGAAATGGTCGAGAAGTCCTGATGGCACTCTCTACTACTATGATGGTCAGTCCGAACAATGGATTGAATACAAACAATAGATGGTAATCCTGTCAACTGTACGCAAGGATTTAGTCCAGCCTCTCATGTGTTCACGCATGGAGGAGAGGCTTTGCCTAAATGATAGAGCCGAGTTTGCCCTCAGCTCCATGGTCACAATGATCATGATTCTTCTGTTTTCATCCATCATAGCAGGTATGTCAATAATGATTGTTGAACAAGCATTCATGGAGTCTAAATCACAAAGTTTTGATCAATCGGAAACCCTCAATTCAATTCCTGTTGTTATTGCTTTTGAAGTTGAAGAATTCGACACGACTGGAAATACAAACGATCGACTCTACATTATGTTCAAGTTCCCTTATGCGAGTAATGACATCCCCGATACGAATGTTAAGTGGGCCATGATGTGTGATATCAACGATACAGCAGACCCACCACAAACAGGGGTTCAACATACCTTGGTCTATTCAAGTGGGGATATGGATGGTGCCACCGATCTAAATGGAAATGCAAATACGGATGATGCGAACGATATGTTCGTTCAGGGAACATATTATCATGCCATCATTGAACTTGATGAACCAAACGGAGATGGAGATTGCGACCTCGTAGAAGATATGACATCGACTCTTGTTCTTGCAGTTGAAAATGGACGAACAACTGAATTAGACTTTCACTTGCCTGCTGGAGTTGGCCCAGGATATGACCTCATGAGTTGATACAATGCGAAATGAGAGAGATGAATTGGCCCAAGTGGGAATAGGTGCGATGATTGTGTTCATTGGAGCCCTTCTGGCAGTTACTTCTTCAGCCTATGTTATGATTCAAGGGCTCGAAAGGATAGGACAGACCACTCAAGAAACAGTTTCTGTGGCCACCAAAGAAGCCCACACACAGATTATCTTTGTAGGTGGTTGGGTCGATGATCATTTTGATGATTATTTATTCATGATCGAATATCAAAGTTTAGGAACAGAAGTTAACACATTAGAAATCGGATATGTTCTCTGGTGCGAAGAAAATGGCAATATCTATCGAAGGTATGGATACCTCGGTGATGAATTGGCTTCAGCACCTGACCAGGTGACGATTTGGGCTGTTGGAGATGACCCCGTCGATGGAATTCCAGAAACACTTGAATCTGGGAAACGATATTTCGTCATAGCCGATGGTGGACGAGGGGGCGGATCTGCAGGAGATGGAGGAGCGCCATCAGATGCCTGTGGCCCAGAATTTATCTATGAAGAGGGCATAAGTGCCTACTACTCGATCTATTTACCAAATGGAGGACATACGACTCAAGAGTTACGAGTCAATACATATGCCGTTGGGGAATCTGTTACATAAGTAAAACTCAACAGGAAAATATGCAGTCGAATGAACAAGAGAAACTATTCGAGGGACAAGTTGACTTTCAACCACCTCCAGTTCAGATAAATCAATCACTAAACCCTGCACGCGTACAGCCACAAACACAAGGCATATCGATGGTTCAACCGATTCAAAATAATGTGATCTATATTCGAGCTCCAAAGTTCAAACATCAATCACGCATCGCGAGTACAGTCTTGTCATTAATTGGCCTATTTCTCGCAATTATTACCACCACAGTAGGAATCTATGGAGATGACTCAACTCTGATTGCATTACTTGCAGAAGGTGTCTGCTGCTTATCATTTAACGCAGCCTTTGTGTGTGAAATAATATTCTATTCAAAGATGATGGAACATAATAGAACGTATAATAAATCTCAGGGATCGGCAATTACCAATATTGTTCTATCATCAATCCTCACACTCGTGGGAATCGTATTATTTTTCGGGATTTTCTTGGTCTGAACGAAGTTCAATCAGTCAAACAACACCTTGTGCGAGCATAGCCTCAGCAATCTTGAGGAAGCCTGCTACGTTTGCTCCAAAGACATAATCGCCATCGCGGCCATATTCCTTTGCAGTATCGTAAGCGTTCTTGTGGATTCCAACCATGATAGCATCAAGACGAGCATCAACTTCTTCACGAGTCCATGAAAGACGTAGACTGTTTTGGCTCATTTCAAGACCAGAGGTTGCAACACCGCCAGCGTTTGATGCCTTACCAGGAGCAAAGAGAATTCCAGACTTCTGGAAGACTTCAACAGCTGCAGGAGTACATGGCATGTTTGCACCTTCAGCAACAGCAATGACGTTGTTTGCAACCAGCATCTCTGCTTCTGGCCCACTCAACTCATTTTGAGTTGCACATGGGAGAGCAACATCGACGTTGACGCCCCACAAACCGTTTGGAGTTGGCTCAGGAGCAGAAGCTGTGAATGTTACACCATCAAAGTGAGATGCATATTCTGAGATACGTCCTCTTCGGTTGTTCTTTAGATCCATAATCCAAGCCAACTTCTCTCGATCAATACCAGATGGGTCGTGGATGTAGCCACTTGAATCAGACATAGTTACTGGCTTGCCACCAAGGTCTAGCACTTTTTCACAAGCGAATTGAGCAACGTTTCCGGAACCAGAGATAGCGACCAATGCACCTTCGAAGGACTTACCTGCTGCAGAGAGCATCTCACGTGCGAAGTAAACAAGACCGTATCCTGTAGCTTCAGGTCGAATCAGTGAACCACCGTATGTACGTCCCTTTCCAGTAAGAACTCCTGCTTGGAATTCATTTCTGAGTTTGCGATACATACCGTACATGTAACCGATTTCTCGACCACCGACACCGATGTCACCTGCAGGAACGTCACAATCTTGTCCAATGTGTCTCCAAAGTTCCATCATGAAGGATTGACAGAAGCGCATGACTTCTGCATCTGTTCGCCCCTTAGGGTTGAAATCTGCACCGCCTTTTCCGCCACCCATTGGAAGGCCAGTAAGGCTGTTCTTGAAGATCTGCTCAAAAGCAAGGAACTTGAGAATCGATGCATTGACTGAAGGGTGGAATCGTAGTCCTCCCTTGAATGGTCCGATAGCACCGTTGAATTGGATTCTGAAACCACGATTCACGTGTTCGTTACCTGCATCATCGACCCAAGGAACTCTGAAATGAATGAGACGTTCTGGCTCAACAATTCTCTTAACCATGTCCACGTATTCTGGATGACGCTCTAGGGCAGGGCCTAGGCTTTCCAATACTTCCCATACTGCTTGATGGAATTCAGGTTGTTCAGGATCTCGGGCGACAACTGCATCGTATATTTCTTTTACAATTTGCATGGAATTATTCCACCTTAGCCCGTTCGACCCTCAAACTGTTTCTAATGGTTGTCATCCATCGGGCAGCCAAGAACCGTGTTTTGAAACCTCAAGCGAATGGACACACGGTGATAAATCGCTCAAGTCGTTCAAGTCTTTTACGGCCTTGTTCATCAACCTCAGACATTGCATGAATTGCTTCCTCAATCATACCGTGTTGATCGGGTTGTATCCCCAAGAGTTGTCTCAAATGATCAAGTAACGCCCATTCGTCTTCTGTGATAACTTCATCATCCAAGGCTGCGATAAGAGCTGATTGGTAAGTCGAAACGCTTCCCATAGGCATTTCCAGCAGAGATTCATCTTTATCGAACGGAGATTGTTCATCACCTTTCGCAATTGAGATACAGAGGGATGTATCGCTGGGTTGGACTCCAAGCGCATGAGACAGGATTCGAAGAATTGCTGCTTCGTCATCAGTAACGATTGAATCTTCAAGAGCAGTTTCGACCAAGCGTAGGTAAAGTCGGTTCCCAGGAGTATCTTCCAGCATAATCGCAGGACAGAGCAGCAGGGATTAGAAACTATCTACTGAAATACGCTGTAATACATTATGTATGACAAACGTAATACTTTATATGCTGTGTTGGACTCCGAATAGATAGGAGGGCAAGAAATGAGCAACCCAAGCACATTGACATCAATTCGACTTGATGCAGATACAATGCAAGGTTTGGATATGCTCGTTGGAGATTCGGGGTTGAACACCCGTTCCGACGTCATTCGTCTTGCAATCCAACAATTGCTTCATGGGCAAGCACAATTGCCTGGCATGAAGAGTGTTCGAATTCCAATCGGTCGTATGATGGAGCAAAATTTAGCAGCATTGTACGAACTCTACGGCACTTCCCACGAACAGGCTGCATCAGAAGGCATGCACCTGTATATCAAGCAGAAGTTAGCGGAAGCCGAGACAGAACAAATCAAACTCCAAGAGGTCGTTGATCAAACACGTGATGCGACCATGAAACGTAAGGAATACCACCAGTAAAAAAAGCGGTGAGAGCAGAGAGGGGATGGGATGATTTGGCACGAAGAAGATAACACGCTTCCGAAGGCCTCCTTCAAGGATGTGCAAGGTCGGTCGAACTTGCATGGCCTAGCTAACTTACGTGTACGTGCCCGTCTTGCACAACTCGGCCTCCGTGGACCCCAACACCACGACCCCCACAACCTCCCGGATGACGGCCGGGGGGACAACGATTCCACGCCAGTCTCTTGACGGCAGGATCCCCACACGTGTCGTAGACCCCACTCTGCGACACAACTGATTCCAAATAGCGAAGGCTTTCGACCGAATCCTTTAGAGGGGTCGTCATTGTTCTAGCATTATGAGTGAGGCGGAAAACCCAGTTCAAGGAGGTGAAATCCCTTACCTTGCTCACGAAAAAGCAAGACCTGGTCAACTTGAGATGATTGGCGACTGCCTCAGTGCCCTCAAAAGAAGAGGTCATCATCTCGCTGCAGCACCCACTGGTATCGGGAAAACTGCAGCAGCCTTAGCAGCAGCTATCGAAGCTGCGAGAACAAGTGATGGGCCTCGAACTATTTTCTTCCTCACATCTCGACAAAGTCAACATAAGATTGTCGTTGACACAGTACGTAGAATAAATGCTCGCCGGCCAAGAGAAGACAAAGTACGCCTTGTCGACATGGTTGGACAATCCAGCATGTGTGTACAACCATTTGCTAATGAAGGACATGCCCTCTTTTCCCTTCTTTGCAGCCAAGCTCGTTCAGAAAGGTCGTGTAAACCATTTACAACCCCAGCACCTGGGTTGAGGCACCGAATTCTATCAGATCCACTCCACGTCGATGAACTGGTTCAGATGGCTAAGACACATACTGAGCATGGTGTACCTACGCTCACATGTCCATGGAAAGCAGCAAGAGAAGCTGTATCCTCAACTGATGTCTTCGTTGGTGATTACAATCACCTCTTCGTTGATGCTGTTCGAGAAGCTTCACTCAAGGCGATGGAGTTGGATCTCTCAAACATCATCGTCATCGTTGATGAAGCCCATAACCTTCCAGACAGAATCCGTATGGGAATGCAGCGAAGATTCACCCCTACTGTTGTCCGAAACGCAACCTTTGAGTTGGAGGAATATGCTGGCTCATTGGCTGAAACTTCGGCACGAATGGGCGGAGATGTAGCTGAATTGAATGCTAGAATGGCAGCCTGGGCTCTTGAAGTAATGAAGAAACTCCGTTCTCGAATGGGAGATTTCTTCCGAGAGATCTTGAATGAACCTGCTGAATTTGAAGAACGAAAAGTCGAATTCAATCGATTGCAGCGAATCTTCCTCATGTCATGCGATGAGGCTGAAGGGAAAGCAGGACAACAACAACTGGGTCAGGAGCCTGTTGAATCCGTTGAGTCTCCGTCAGGAGAAACTGATCGCCTTAAGATGCTGAGAGATATTCTGAATGGCGTCCAAATCAAACTTGAAACTGAGGATGAAAATCCAAACGTCGAAATCGATGCGCATCGAATTGCAAACCTCCTCGATGACCTTCTACGATTTGGAAAGACCACCGCATTGGTCTTTGTTCATGATACGAAAGGACGTGAGGGACGAATTACCTCACACCTTCTGGATCCAGGATTAGTAAGTGGCCCTGTTTTGCAAAATTGTGCTGGAAGCATACTGATGTCAGGTACACTATATCCTCCAAAGATGTATGCAGACTTGCTTGGTATTGGAAAAGAAAAGACCACTAAGCAAGCTTATGAGTCTCCATTCGCCAAGGAGCGACGCCCAATCATGGTTGCGAATGACGTAACAACTCGATACAAAGATCGAACTTTTGACAACACACAACGTATACGAAATCATCTCCAAGCATTGTGCGATGGCACACCAGGTCACGTAGCAGTATTCGTCCCGTCATACTCGATGCTCAATGAATACATTGGAGAGGGCGTATTTCGAGGAGTGACGCTGAGAATGGAAGATCGAACATGGTCCAAGCAAGATGTTGATCAATTACTTGATGTCCTCGAGAATGCAAAAGCATCAGGTAAAAGGATTCTACTTGCAGGTGTCTTCGGAGGGCGTTTGGCTGAAGGCATTGATTATCAAAATGGGGTTCTCGATGCTGTGGCTTGTATCGGTATTCCAAATCCTCCACCTTCCATTCACCAAAAAGCCTTGAGAAGTTATGTTGAAGAGAGATTTGGCAGAGGAAATGCTTGGCGCTATACCTCGACTCAACCTGCGATTAACTCGATTATGCAAGCAATGGGGCGTCCAATTCGAAGCATTGCAGATCGAGCCCTTATTCTTCTTCTGGACAAGAGAAATACTGACAGAATGTACATTGAATGCTATCCTGCTGATGTTCGGATGAATGCAACAAATGAACCTGAAACAACGAAATCCTTTGCACGACGATTCTTTTCAAGAGTCCAAAGACTACACGAAGGTTCATCATAAACAAGCGAGAGGGAAGAACATGAGCGACTGGAAACCATTGGACGTGTCCGAAGATGAACTCGAAGGTATTGGTGCGAGTGATTTTTCTTCAACTCCTGAACAACTTCACACACAATTTCAGACTTCTGCAACCCATTTGCATGAAGTTCAATCCATGCACAAGCATGTCCTCGTACAAGCCGGAATGATTCCGGAAACACACATGGCAGAGGTTCAACCAAGTCAACGATTAGAGTGGGTCTTACAAGAACTGCATGGCATGAGCAATCCCGATGGACTCACAGTTCCTCTTCTTGGAGTTACACCTGAAGAACTGGAAGTTCAAATCAAGGAAGTTGGTTCAGAAACCCATGTCAAAATCAATATTCAACAAGAAGGAAATGCTCCTTTTGAGCGAGTATTACCCCTAAGCAGTGAGCAAGCTGAAACATTACGAGTTCATTTCGTTAATGGAAGACTTCACCTTCGCTGGTAATTCAACCATTCTTGTAACTCAGTTCAGAGATCATTCTGTCAAGAGCAGCCTGTGCAGATTGTTGGTGTTGAGCACCAAGTTCTTCACGCCCATATCGAGCCATCTCGAACATATTGTCCAAGGCTTGTAATGATTCATCGCTAAGTCCGGGAGTTGCTTGACGAATAGCCACTTCGAATTCACGAACTGTTTCGAAATCTCGACGCAATAGTCCTCTGGCTTGGAGGGAACTACACAAGTTCTGATAACAGTTGAAAATCGCTTCTCGTATCGAGTCGCCAGCTGCAAGAAGTTCTGCAGTGTATTCGAAGACTTCAGCCATTTCTGACATCAGTTCAGTCTGCTTTCTTCTGCGATACATCACTGTACCTGTTGCTACGGCTGCTGCCAAGAGCAAGAGGACAACATATGTCCAAGCACTAATTCCGGCAGCTTCTTCTTCATACTCATATTCAGGTGAGAAACCTTGAGATCTTAGAACCTGGAAGTTGGTAAGAGACTGTTGAGACAATCTTTGGTCGGTAATGATAATATCAAGACTGACTTTTCCAAAGGTATCATCGTCACCAAACGGAGGATCATTATTGAATTCAAAGGTTGCAACGCCATCAGAATCTGTAAGAGAAGTCAAAGCAGCCAATTGTGTACCGTTTCCATGGTAAAGATAGAATTCAACAGCAATACCTCCCAATCCTTCCGAGGTATCAACTGCAATAATCGATACGCTACCATCCACCTTTTCGTCTTTATTTTCAACAATTGTATCAATTGATGGAGTTATGTCGGCATTGACCTTGACATACAATGGGTGAGCACGGGAGGCTCCGTTGATGTAGAGTGCAGTATCTCTAGGAACATCAAGACTGATGTATTGAGGACCAGGTTGCAATGAGGTAGGAGTAGTTGCAGTAAGTGTGAAATTACCGACGCTCCATTCATCTTGAACTCCGGTGAAGCAGAATGCTTCTTCGAAACCATTGATACAGTTTGAACCGTTACCGATGTAGATTACAATATTTTCAAAGACTTCTCCAATTCCACCTATTTCAGAAACGCTTCCTGTGAGTCGGATTGGATTCGCAATATCTGAACGAACAGATGTTTCGGTTGAAGTACCATCAATTGTGATCATAATATCTGCCCACACGGTGACTGAGCCATTCGAGGATGCGCTGAGATGTTCTTGTGTTCCTTCAAAGATAACATCAATTGAGTGCCCACTTCCTCGACTTAAATCCATTCCAGCGAGAACTGTTGCAGAATATTCTCCTTCAGAATCTGTAGTTACTGTTGTCATCAAGACGCCATCGAGGTAAACAAGCACATCCTGATTTGCAATACCGTCTTGGTCAACGGTATCGATATCGAATAATCGCCCCGAAATCGACCAGAAGTCTCCACGTGTTGCATCAACTCCATCTACAAACTCTATTGTGACTGCAGAGCGATGTGAAAGGAAGAATGATTGATTGGCAGAACCATCTCTGTAGTATCCTTGAGCAA
>CAXAHE010000037.1:0-14261 GCA_963968475.1 uncultured Candidatus Poseidoniales archaeon
AGCATTACGCAGAGGATCTTGAGTCCACCCCCTTTGACCGCTCGGGAACCCCGGCACGTATGCTTCCCTCGATGGTCTTCTTCTTGACTATTCCTCTTCACCGATATCCGTCAAATCCAATGGACGTGGCGGTGGTTTGATGGTATCCTCATCGAGTTCAAATTCATCATACAAGTCTTTGATACGTTGCTTACGCATGAGGTATGTAGCAACAACTGCACCTGCGGCAAGAATGACCAAGAGAATGTTTAATCCGAGTTCAGAGGCAGATGATTTCTGATCGATAGAATCATCCGCAACATCAGCTAAAGGAACAGGAATGAGAACGCTGTTGTTATCCATCTTCAGAGTCATTCCAAGACGACCTGTTTTCCAAGCTTCAATTTCCCATGTTATGCTCTCCCGCTCTCCTGCTTCAAGATAGAATGTGACTTCACGTAGTTGGATTCCATCACCGTCTTGCAAGATAAAGGTGGTTGAACCGTTGAGATATCCGATGTTATCAACGGTCAAGACAATGTCGATTGTTTGACCTACTGATGGTCTGTATGGTGTTGCTTCTATCGAGACTGGGATTGGCTCAAACGCCATCCAAACAATGTAGACTTCGAGTGGGCTGAGATCGGTTGCTTCACCAATCATGGCATTACCTGAGCGATCTTGATGAGAGAACCAAACGCTAAGTCGGTCACTCTTCTCAAACGAGATGCCTGTTTGTTCAACATCGAGAATTGTTTGGAACGAAGTGATTTCGCCAGTCGTGCCAATTGAATCAAGATACTTTTCTCCAGTAGAGCCTTCGACAACCTGGCCCGCTCGTACAAAGCACCAATGAACCATTGCCCCATTTTCGGATACACCATAATCATCACGAACATGAATAATAATTGGGATATCGTTTACATCATTCGAATCCAAGTCATTGAATGTCCCAGGTTCAAGTGTCATGGTTGGAGATTGCTCATCGATTTGTAGTTGAATATTAAGAGATGATGAGAAATTAAGAACACTGCCTGTTAGATCGATATTGAGAGTTCCTACACCGTTTGGGATGGTCATCCAATTCAACACAAGGCGGAGACTGCTCAAGCCAGTCATATCGATTGTTGACTCCTTTGACAAGAAGGTGTCCGCATTGTGAAACACCGTCCAAGCAATCTTGCTATCAAATGGAATATGGAGCGCAGGTTCTAATGTATTTTCATGAACAACGATGACATCAATATCAGCAAAATCATCGAGATGCATCGTTAGAACATTGTTTTGGAAGGATCCGAAGGGAGCAACTCGATCACGTACATCATCGATTACAAGAGATACGCGTGTATGGGTTTTCCAATTTAAATCTGAAAGATAGGATGCGCCTAAACCAACATCTTGATTCTCATCCAGTACAACGATAGAAGGTGTGAATTGTTGATCATTCATGTCATTCATAGCATCCCATCGCATTTGGAAGGAGACTGTGAGTGTCCATCGAGAAGTGAGAGAATCTTTCTGTGCAGTAACAGTTGGAGGAACAGTAAAGCATGTGACGTCTCCTGTGGTTGTGTTAAATCGTGGAGCGTATTCAATCCAACACTCATCTTGTTGAGAATTCAAAAGGCCAATCGTAATTGAGTCAAGACTTGAAAGCCCATTGCCATCGATGAGATCGAACGAGACGTGGTGTGTTTGACCGGGGAATAAATGCCCATCAATCGTATCGATATCGAGAGAATCCCAATCCAAAAGTGTTGGTTGCCATGGTTGAACATAGATGGTTGCTGCATCCGTTTCTTCACCATATGTTCCGCCCGCTTGTAATGTATTTCCAGCCAAATCATAACCTGAAACTACGACGCTTAATCGCCCTTCAACATACCCTGCTGGAAGAACATCACTCGTTTGGAGAAGTGGTAAATCGACTTCAGCTTCTAGGGCACCTCGATTGATGTTCGCTGTAAAGGATTGATATTCGCCTTGTTCCATCAGTCCATTCCCATTTGCATCATCCCTGTCTTCTGACCATGTATGAATTGTGAGAGGCGTCTCTAAGCCATCGCCATCTTGAATCAGTAATCGAAGAGGGATTGGCCTATCTGGCATCCAAATATGCCCATCAGCAGGTTGTAGGCCACTCTGATCGAGAATTTGGACTGAGACGAGGTCAGGTGGTGTTTCATCATACAAGACCTCAAACGATGTTGATTCAGCAGTCTTATCGAAGGCTGTATTGGCTTGATTGCCTACTGGACCGCATCGCGTGATGAGGGTACGAACCTCCAACAGCGTACCACTGACAAGTTCTTCTGCATCAGGAATTGTTAGCGGAATAGAAAAACGACCATATTGGTCAACTTCAGAGACATTACTAAGCGCCCATACAATGGGCTCTCCGGGCCATTCATCCAAGCCTCCACTGATGTTTTTTGGAGGGATTGCACGTACTTCGATTGAAACTTGAGCTTCCCCCTCTCCAACCCATCTCTCCGCTACGCCTTCGAAACGGACGCGTCCCGAGACCGTCATCTCGGTATCTGGGTTGACATGCAATGGCCACAACGCCTGCGTCCAGTCATGGAGTGCACGTCCTTCATCATCGAATGCAAGGACATTGAACGCCTCTAAATCGTTCTCAACATCATTGTATGCAGTATTTTCAGCCCAAACAGAAGGACCCGTTTTCAATCCAGTCTCATCGATTGCATATGCCATCCAATGCACATCATCGATATCATCGTTTAACCACGTACTCTCAAAGACCCACGTCACTGTGCATTCACTTCGAGTGCATGATGCGTTTGAGGAGGGATGGAGCGAAGCGATGCCTGCCCCTGAAGTTTGGATAAATCGTGGTGTTGTATCCAAACGATCTAATTCTGCAGTGATTCGTACATCACTGTGAGACGTGGATGGCCCCATCGAGATATTGATTCGCTCTAATGCAGGTATTTCTGTGATCGAGCCTGTTGGGTCAGTACGAATGTGATGTGTTGTTACTTCTCGAAGTGTTCCCGGCAACCATCGAGAAGCAGGGGCATCAACAACCGTGTCGATGAGGATCGGTTCGCTTGTTACTGTGAAATTAAAGACCACGCCGCCGCTTCCAGTTTCTATCGAAATCGGTATGTCAATCATCGAATTCGAATCATTCGTACTTGAGGCATTAAGAACCGAATTGAGAAGTGAATCCGTATAATAAATGGCGCCATAAGTAGAATGGAATGAAGAAGAACGCAAGGAGTGAGCAGTAAGGTTTGTATCTTGATCTGTATGTAAGTACATTGAGATACGCCCCCAATCCGAAAATGTCTGGTAATTCATTTCAAAGGTATTCGGATGTGTTGGATTGAATGTTATCCCTGGGCTTGTAACATGCACATATTGGGTTGTGTTGGCTGGAACTGATGCGAGAACTGCATAGATTTGGTATCCGTTGTAATCGAAATTACTCAGAGTGACATTTGTAGCGTTTTGGCCAGTTTGTATTTTCAGAACAAATTGGTCCATGAAATTGGCTTTTATACTCCCAGAAATTTGAGGCATATTGGATGGATTTGGGCCGTACCCGAGATAACCTAAATCGTACACTACGGACGCCTTTGATTCCCATTCGATATCACCATGTTCGTTTGCATAGGCGATGAATGAATCATTTTCTACTGAATGGAACTTCGTCCGTTCACTCAGGCCCGTATCGTTACCACTGAGTGGATAAGGGAATCCTTCAACCCCGTTGTTCCCAATTCCAATCTGTAGATCATCAATTCCTGTTTTACAAATTGGCTGAATCGTTGAATCTAGGAAGGAATCACCCGTGATGAGATATGTGGTGAAATTCAGTTCGGTTATTTCAAACAAAGACTCCCCGTATGGATACACTCTCGAATAGGATGTTGTTGTCGTTGGCATCGGTTGTGAAGTGTAAGAACTTGATTTCAATGCGTAACTAAGGTATGGGACGAAATACGTTCCAGTAGGTACTGATACGTTGTTTCCTCGATGCGTAACAATGACTTCATCCCAGAAGCATTGTGGGAAAAAGGAATTTATGATGATATCAGACGAGGGTGTTGAAATATATCCATTTGAATCAACGGTCAGATTGTTGTTAAAAGATCTCAACGAATTGGTTTGTATTTGATAGGCTCCAAATGTTTGCTTGAGCCCAAGACCGACGCGCTCAAGCGTTGGTGTTACCAGAATGTCGGTTGTTGACATGTGAACGACAATGCGAACTGAAGGATACTCCTCAGGATTGAGCAGAATTTGTTTCGGTGCGGTAACTCGCTCATATTGTGGAATAATGTCTCCGTTCGTATCCATGATGCTAAACCGTAATGTTGTATTTTGAGGTTGAATTGCGCTCGCATCAAGCACACCATAGCCAAAGACTGAATTCGGAGTGAATGGTTCGGAAACCCATTCACCTTCGTTCTCGAACAGTGAAATTTCGATACCTGCATCATCAATGTACCAACCATCTCGTTCTACGAATTCATCTGAGAAGAAGGAAAAGCGAAGGCGTACGGATTCGCCTGAGAGATTCGTGAGGTCCGCAGTTTTCAGTTCAAATCCTCGTATTACGCCATGGCAACCTCCAGTTACACGCGAGCCGTCCAGAAGGCCTTCTCCATAGAATGGCGAATTGCTGTTAACTGTTGAGGTGCGATCGTGGAAGCCACCAGGATCTGCAGGCAAGTACCACCAATTCAATCCTCCATCGGTTGAAAGAGAGACTGCACCTCCATCCCAAGCAGCTTCTGTGCAAACCCAGTGCCGGAAAGTGAGTTGTGATGTTGCATTTGTTGGCAAGTGATACTCTGGTGAGATGAGATGTGCATACGAGTTTGCACTGTACTGGCCATCGAGTTTGATTCCTGCTCCATTTTGTCCCGAATGCCATCCATTTGGACCATTCCCTGACGAGTTGTTCACAGTTCCAAGCGTCCAGCCTTCTCCACGAATGTTCTGAATTGACCAACCCGCAGGCGCATCATGAGCATCTTCGAATGAATCAAAGGCAGTTTGCGGTCCATTGACGCCCATGGTGGAAACCCATTGCCATTGATTTGGAGCACTTACATTTTCGAGCCATCCATCGATTGAACCATTGCTATAATCTGGAATGTTCGTGAAATTGTTCAATACGCGCTTGATTGGATTGGCCGTATTCGCACCTGAATGGAGGGTGACATCATCGATCATGATGCCTTCCCAGCCAGATGCAGGAGCTGAACCGCCATGATTGACAATCGCATCTGTTTGGACGTTGAACTTCAATAATCCATACGAAGCATTGCTATGATTGGACACTGTGTTTGATACTGGATAGAACATTGGTAGCCATCTAAAGGACTCATCGACGTAGAATTGGCCCTGATAAGCCACTCCATTACCAGGCAAACCTGGAAGAGGAGTCAGGAGTACCCATGAAGTTCCATTGTCGAGTGAATACCAGATGGTCATGCCATCGTTAGAACCACCTTCAATATCCCAATTCGAGCGAATTTCAAGTTCAATTGGCGAAGCAAGTCCACTGAAATCAACCGGCATGATGAGCGTTCCATCTGCGTTTGGAGCATAGTCGCCGTTCAAGTTTCCATGGAACCATGTGCCCGGTTCGTCGCCCTGATTGTACCAAGTGAGATTATCGATGAACCAACCTCCTCGTTGAGAGGTATCCTCGCTCATATCAGCACACATTCTGAAACGCATAGATTGGGACGACGTGATGTTTGTAAGATGATCCAGTTGGAAACGAACCGGTTCCCATTGGAGTGAAGAACCACTCCAAACAGTGGAATAGGATTGGACAGAAGCAGGATGTGAAGAGGCTACTGTAGCATTGTAACCGTTTGTTGGAATCAGTTGATTCCATGCATCGACATCATCGAAAGTGTACTCAACCCAGAGTGCATCGTTGGAAGTAAATGAGCGCCAGTGATCAAACGATAGGGATAGATTTCGAACGACTTCTGGTGTTGAATACCGTGGAGAGAGAATGCACGATGTCATGTTCGCTGTAAGGCTTAAATCCGCACCAAAGGAAAGAGCGTGCACACCATTACTTGCAGTTGTTGGCTGTTCTTGGTTCTGAAGTGTTGTTGCATTGACAACCGTCCAGTCATACCCATCTGGCCCCATACCAAGCCATCCTGTTGGCACACGTGTTGTCGATTCAAAATCAGTCAATGTTCCCAGTGATGTATCTGTAGAAAGGGAGAGTTTGCCGCCTTGAGCGAGCGAAGAAGTGTTATCATAAGTGCCATTTGACCAACTTCGATCGTATCCTGTTCCATAATAAGATCCGTTATCTGCAACAGGTGTCCATTCAGTTTCTATCAGCAATCCGCCACTTGTTATCGAATGGTTTGCAGGTACTTGGACAACAGAAGAGATGTTTGCAAGAATGGATTCATTCCCTGCTGTAGGGATTATTGTGACCGCACCAGATGATGCCGTTGTAGGCGCACCTTTTACAAGAGTTGAAGGCCCAACAAGTACCATGAGTGCTACGAGAAGCACTGCTTTGTACTGAATTGAGGGTATGTTCATCCATCTCACCTTGCTTCGCAAGGTGAGGCATTTGGTATGAAGCCTCGTCTGTTCTGTTTAAGTCCGCGCAAGAGAGTTCAAAGACCCTAAGAGTAAGGCTTGGATGATGTCGAGCGACACCATGCTTACGGACCTTCAAGCCCGTGAGATTCAGGAGCAATTGTTCGCCACCTATCGGCAACAAACCAATCGTCATGTTCCCGTTCACCTGCCTCGAAAGGACTTCTGGGAAATGGTCAAGCGGTTGCTGACAACACTCGATGTTCAAATCCACAACATGATTCGTAAGCATGGCGCTGATTTGCGTGTACAGAACGAACAGAAGCGACAAGCAAATGTTCGACATATCGCATCTGAATTAGCTCGTCGACGATTGGTTGCAATGATGCAACATGCTGCATCACAGTCGTTGCGGATGGCAACCAGTGCAACCGACAACGCAACAGTCCTACCTCCATTAGATTGGCAAAAAACAGATGGTGCTGAACGTCAGTTGTATACTGCGATTCAAACCGAAATGGATCGATTCAAGAAGACCATCGGATGGCAAGAGATGCAGGATGGGCTTCGCGGAGAAATGGAGTTTGCAGCACCGACCCACAAACCAGGGACAATGCAATTAGGTGACTTTACTGAAAAGCCGATTACGAATCAAGCACCACCGGACTTGATCTTTGAAGACCAACGACCAGAACCAATAGACACAATCGATATCGATGAAGAGGATCGTATTGCAGCATTGGAATGGGATTCGATGGAACCAGTACCAATACCTGAACGAGGCGAGGAAGATTTGAATCCACCCGCACCGCTTCCTCAAGCGCCATCGAGCGAGGGTAGACACAGTGCAGCCATGGAACTCGCCCCATCAGCAACATCGGCAATCACTGATGATTGGATGGACGACACGCCTCCAAAGGAAGAAGAAAAAGCAGTTGAAGCAACTCCTCTTATTCGAATACGAATCCTTACTTCATTCGATGAAGCAATTGCAACAGCAGACGGATCTGAACTGATGTTACAAGCAGGAGATGTTCATAATTTAGAAACCGGTATGGCTCAATGGCTTATCGATTCAGGTGCTGCGGAAGCTGCACCATTGTAATCAACGCATCTTGAAGATTCAAGATGGCATAGCCTGTTTAGATTAGAACAAGGTTTCAGAGAAACGCTTCACTTCAGTTAACAGTGCGCATCGATAATTCGATGGTTACTGAGTCAGGAATGTCAATCTTTGCGACTTGTCGCAGAGAGGTTTCATCCTTACCGGAGTTGATGTGCATCTCCAACAATCGCTTGTGAACACGAAGTTCCCAGTGATCGTAGGTTTCGCTTCCTTCACCATCAGGTGCACGTCGGACAGGAACGACCAAACGGCGTGTTGGTAGAGGAATCGGACCTCGAAGCTTGGTATCGCTTTGTTCGCAGATTGCACGAATGTGGCCTGCTACACGATCAATATCGGAGTGGTTGTTTCCGGTGAGTTTGATAACGGTAACGGCTGCCATAATTCATACATCCTGTTCAAGTTTCATTGAGTATTGGAACTCACTTCTTCTCAATCTTGAGACAAACACCAGCAGCGACAGTCTTACCCATGTCACGAATAGCGAATCGGGACAATTCAGGGAAGGTGTCCATTTGCTCGATAGCAAAAGGCTTGGTTGGTTGGAAACGGATCAAACATGCATCGCCGTTCTTGAGGAACGATGGGTTAGCTTCCTTACCAGCCTTGTTGGTCTTTTCAAGAAGGTCTTGGAACTTGATAGCAACTTGAGCGGTGTGTGCGTGGAAAACCGGGGTGTATCCGACGGAAACAGCCTTTGGAATGTCCATAAGTTGGATTTGACCGACGAAGGTTTCGTCGTGGCGAACGAATGTAGGTTCGCTGTCAGTGTATCCAGCAACGTCACCACGGCGGATTTCGTCAGCAGCAAGGCCACGGACGTTGAAACCGACGTTGTCACCAGGCTCTGCCTTGGTAACGATTGTGTGGTGCATTTCAATTGTCTTGACTTCAGCAGACTTCTGAGATGGGTTGAAGACAACTGTCTTTCCAGAGTTCAGAGTACCTGTTTCAATCTTACCGACTGGGACAGTTCCGATACCAGAGATCTTGTAGACATCTTGGATAGGAAGTCGAAGTGGCTTGTCAAGAGGCTTGCTTGGCATTGCAGCAGCATCGATTGCTTCGAAGAGAGTAGGTCCATTGTACCATGGAGTGTTCTCGCTCTTCTTGTAAACGTTGTCGCCCTTCAATGAAGAAGCAGGGATCATTGGGATCTTGTCGAGTTGACTACCAAATCCAGCCATCTTGAGAAGTTGTGAAACTTCGTCAACAGCTGCCTTGTACTTGTCTTCTGACCAGTCAACACCAGAGATGTCCATCTTGTTTACGTGGACAATCAGTTCCTTAACACCAAGAACCTTTGCGAGGAAAGCGTGTTCCTTGGTTTGTGCGTTAACACCGTCGTTAGCAGCACAGAGTAGAACTGCTGTGTCTGCTTGGGAAGCTCCAGTAATCATGTTCTTTACGAAATCACGGTGACCAGGTGCGTCAATGATAGTCCAGTAGTACTTAGGAGTGAAAAACTCCTTGTGAGCGACGTCGATGGTAATTCCACGTTCTCGCTCTTCCTTTAGACCGTCCATAACATATGCAAGTCCGAATCCGGCCTTACCTGCTTCAGCGGCGAGTTTTTCGTTCTTCTCGATAACGTGTTCTTCGATGTGACCGGAGTCAAGAAGAAGACGACCAACAGTGGTCGACTTTCCGTGATCAACGTGACCGACGAAGACGATGTTACGATGTGGCTTGTTCTTATCTTCCCATTGTGCTGGCATAATAATTGCTCCTTAGCGTCTCTTGCGACAAACCTCCCCTATTTCAAAGAGTCGGTGATATTCAACTGGCTATTTCTTTCGAAAAATGTGTGCTGCGGCGCGGTTATCACTTGTAAACGAGTCTCAAAAAGAAGGAATCCACTTGTTGTTCCGCACTTTTGTTGTTTGACACCTTCATGGTCCAATCACCGGCACCAAAGGTATTGTCGGTGTCTGTAAATATGTAAGACGAGAGCGTCATAGCCACACAATACTTCTCTGAATCACAGTCCCCCCCATCTCGAGATTCGTATGCTGAGTTATCCGAAGGTTCGGTGGTTTGGGCTTCATCTTCATCTTCGTTGTCAGCGACCAAATCCAGTTCTCCCCGACACTGTCCATTAATTACACACGGCTCATCTTGTTGAGGATACATCAAATCGCCAACAACCTTTCGAATCGTGTTACCCGAATCCTGGTCGTAGTTAACAAAGAAGTCATAATCGATTTGAGTTGGGTTTTGGCTCGTACTTCTTCCAATGGCGAAGTCAAGCCATGAAGCGCCGTATGAGACGTAGACCTTGATGTCGTCAGAATCGGTTAATCCTTTTCCGTTTGTAATGGATAAGCCGATTTCGTACTCCCCAGGACGAATATCTTTCCAATCTACGGTTTCTCCTTCGAGATCGTTATCGTTTTCTGAATTGCCGTCACCATCAGCGTCATACTCAAGGTCAAGATCCCAGTAATACTTTGAGATGTAATCATCATTTGAGCCAGAACTTGAGTCTCCTGCATCGAGTTGTATGGTCACTTCACCATCTGCAGTTCGATCTGATTGCGACTTATCTAAATCGCAAATCCAGATATGAATGTAACTACCAGTATCAACATCTTCACCCAAGCAGTCTTCATCAGAAGACTGTGGAGTAATTTCTGCCGATGGAGGGAGAGCAGTTGCATCGACAATTGTCAACTCCTTGCTCGTGCTCTGGCTTCTGGAACCGTCGGTTATTGTCAACGTCACTTCGTAGGTTCCAGTCTCTGGATAACTCCAATCGGAGGTTCGTCCTGTAGCGTCGATCGAGTTATCGGTATCAAAGTCCCACTTGTAGGTCAATGCGACACCGGTTGGTAACGAATCACCTGCATCGAAGTCGATGGTTTGTCCTGCACGAATGTTTGTTGCCGGAGAATAGGTGAAGACTGCGACGATTTCTCCTTTTGAATCTTCATCATCGTTTCCAAAGCAACCAGCAAGTCCGCTAATCATCATCAAACCAGCGAGTAATGTTGCTTTCTTCCAAGCGCCCATACAATTGCCTGTATGCTGGTTATTTAGAAGCCTTTTGCGTTTTGTTTGCCTAAAATGAGAACAATGAGGTCTGTCTATGACCTCCGAAGAGGTCTTTTGCGGTCCAGCCAAAGGTTTCGGTGATCCGTCCTAATGCAGCTGCTAATCGTTCAGCATAAAATCGCCCATCGTAGCCTGGTATGCCGCCATCGTCTTCAGATTCAATCCAAGGATGGACTTGCATCGGCCGGTTTGATGCATTCGTGACAACGTATGAAATCTTCATTCCTGGCGTAAATCCGAGACCGCGATCAATCAATATCTTTGCAGCACGAACCTGAGCCATGCTTTCTGGTCGAGCGTAATCCTTGGTGAAATCAACGACACCATTGGAGTCGACTCGCCCTTTACACGATTTAGCGAGGATCAACCTACGTGCAGGAACTTCGTGTTTTTTCACTGCAGAAACCGTCTCGAGAGCGTGTTGAATCAATGCATCTCGTTCGTCGTTTAGGGCGAATTGGAACATTTGCTTCATCGCTGTTGTCAGATACTCAAAGGAATCGGTACGCTGTGTCTCATAGCCTCGAATGAGCATTTCTTCATTCGGATAAACAACTTGTCCAACATACCGCTTCTTTGCACCATGGCTAAAGAACACTGAAAGCCCTTTTTCGTATTCAAGAACAGCAGAATCTTTGCTGTATCGTTGTGCAACTTCAAGGCCAAAGTCGATCATGGCTTGCTTTGCAGCCTCATATGCATCAATGGTTTCTTGATCATCATCTTCGCGAAGTACGGAAGGGGAACCTTCAGCAACTGGTGAACGTACAAAGATGGAATCTGTATCTGAATAGACTACATGGTGCCCTTCTTCATCCAACTTCTGAATGATGGCTTTGATGTTGTGTCGAGCCCAAGCGGTAATCGAGGAGCCCAAATCCTTGTGCGTGAATCTGTAAAAGCCAGAAGCAAAGACACCGTAGAAGGAATTCATGAGAATCTTGACCGCATATTGCATTGCATCATGGAACTCTTCTTTCTCTGCCTGTTCATCATGACGAGCTTGCTTGAGCAAGGCTTTGTGTTCATCTCGTTGACCCATCAAATCCTCGAGTAAGGTTGGGACTAATCCCTTGCGGTACGATGTACTCCAGAACTTAGCCTCAGTAGGAGAAGTGTGAATCTCATCATCCTCACCTGGTTGTTCGGGATGCGATGGATCAATTCGAGTCGTGTAGCATACGTTATGTCCAATCATAATGCTTGGATACATGCTCTTGAAATCGAGTACTGCAATCCATGGATGGAGGCCTGCTTCAACATCGTGGACGTATCCTCCAGTGATTTGTCCTTCCTTTGCTTCTGCACTTCCTGTGAGGGGAACGGCGACTTCACGGCGGTCTGCTAAACGGACAACAAGGCTGTCCAGCAGTTGACTTGTGCTTCCATTTGATGCGGTTTCAAACGGTACTTTTGCTACAGCAGCAACCGCTTCTTTGCGTCGAATCGCTTGAATTGCATGAAGTATATCGAGAGGTAATGCAGCGTCTCGGACACAGTATTCCATGACTTCATCAGGACGATTGGCCCATTCAACATCCATATTGGAAGCATCAATGTCCATCTTCTGTTTGTCTTCTTGGTCAGGGAAAAGCAACTGTGAGATAAATGAGAGCGTCTCTCGCTGTGGTTTGAGTGCTTGACGTGCTTGCCACCATGCATCAACGATGGCACGGCCGCCTAGATTCCAAGCTCGATTCGATTGACGTCGTGGAAGAACGCCAGTCCGACTTCGATTGCATTCTGTTTCTAGATGTGGTGTGCGTCCCCAGCCGAGGAGATTGCTTCTCGCCTTCCATTGCTTACGACTGGTGTGATGTTCCATACGCTCAACCATTCGAGGGAAATCGAAGTTATCGATGTTGTATCCTGTGATGATATCAGGATCTTCATCGCGAACCATCTTGGTCATCTGTTCCATAATCAAGTCTTCTGCGCCTCGATATTCGTAGGATCGACGGTCTCCTGTGGCCATGTCTTCAACCCAAACAGCAGCACAAAGAATCGTGTTGTGCGCAATACTCGTCTCTAAATCGTACGAAAGAATCCTCCAAGGAACGGCAAAGGGATCACTCTGTTTCACGTTTTCAATTGACACTGCAACGGTTCGGTCAACAGCATAACGCCCGACGCCACCATGTTTCATCACGTTTGTTTTGTGCACCTCATCCTCATCATCCCATTCTCTTGAATCGACAATATGGCCCTCTACGGCCAAATGCATACCGATATCATTGTCCAAGAACAATCGATTAACAAATGGAATATCTCCTGAATAAATGGTCCATGATTGTTTCATCAAATCAGTACGCAAAGAAGGGACGTTAAACGGTTGAATCGCTTCAACAGTCCAGATTGGTTTCTCACCTAAGTCAGTCCATTTCCATACAGGACCTCGAACATCGACAATGTCTGAGCGTTGCCGAAGAACTTCAATTCGATGAAGTTCAGCATCTGTTATCGGGTCATCTCTGCTTCGTTTTCCTATGGTTGCAATCTCAAAGGTGGGGCGAAGTCCAGAGACGAGAAGGCAAATCGATGCACCATCTTCGCAACGTCCAAACAACTCAATTGTCGTTTGAGGCGCATCGTTTTCGCCATGAGAATGGTACCGTCCACTGACGACACCGAAGCGACCTGACCATGCCTCCATGGTTGTGCCTCGGGCTCAACCGTATTGAAACCGAGCCTTTGGCCAGTTCAATCGTGAACCGATTAAGCGACGATTTTCCTTCGGAATGAAACGGCGAACAAGATAGCAAAGATGAGGAGCCACGCCTCGAATCCAGGTACCGATTCTTCTACATCTTCGTCATCAATATTGGATGAATCCTCATCACCTTCTGATGAACTTCCTTCGTAGTGCGGGCATCCATTTCCAGGCAATGATGGGTCGATTAGATCAGGATTCCAGTATTCCCAGTCCTCGCATTCCGAGGATGTATTGTCGACATTCTCCCAAACGTTAGGATCGGACGGGGCCGTATCGGAATTGTCACCCACACCGTCTCCATCGGAATCCACGAATTCAGTAGGATCGTTCGGGAATGCATCCATCTCATCGGCTATTCCATCGCCATCAGAATCACTGAATGGGACTGTAATTACGACACTCAATGAAGTCAAGAGGACGGCTTGATTGTTTGAATCATAACCGTAAGCATTGACGTAGACCGATTGTGTGACGGTCACGTTGGTTCGAATCGAATCTAACTTCAATCCAAGAGAGAAATCGTCACCTTGTTCCAATCCATCCGAACGGTTCCAGACTCCATCAAGTCGCAGGTCGTATTTGTCAACAGCAGATGCGTTAAAGGAGGCTTCATCAAAGGAAACTTCAACAAAAGTTGGACTCGTTGCGGTTGAGAGGAGCGTCCCGTTCACAAGCATAACGTCCGCCTCCATAATTTCCAGTAGATCTGGTGCTGTCAATTCGACCGATGCTTCAGGCGCTGGTTGTTCCCATAGACCAGTCAGTGGATCGTAGGTCCATGCTCCATTCCATTGACATTCACCGTCTTCAGCGAGGACGAACTCGCCA
>CAXAHE010000038.1:0-14027 GCA_963968475.1 uncultured Candidatus Poseidoniales archaeon
AGACTAAATCCATTCATGGTGAAGTGGTGGTGTCGTGAACCTTGCATGTTGTACTCATTGAGGATGATACGAGGTAAATCAACAACAAGTCCGGAGTTTTGATTTCCTGCAGTTGAGGTTGTTTTGTACTTGTAATCAGCAGCAGTGCCCAGTGACCATGTGGAATTGATGGAGGATGGATTGGATGGATTTACTTCCATAAGGTATCTGTTGTAGGTTGGGTATGTTGAAGAGTCATAATAACTGACGAAGAGTTTTCCAGTATCTTGATCAAAGTCAACTCCAGTAAGATACGTCGGGTAGTTGTAATTTGTGTAACTGGAACAAGACCATTGTGTCTTTGCTGCATTCAACGTCCACTTTGTCAGGTAGTAGTAGTTGTATGAGACGGTCCAAACGTTTCCACTTGAATCAACAGCAGCATCGTACCAGAAATATGAGGCAGATGATGTGCAGCTGGAAGTAGAAATACTTGCAGTTCCAAGATATGCTCCTGTTGTGGCGTTGAATCTTTGAATTGATGGAATGCTGCCGAGTGATGTGCTGGTATATCGAGTCGAGTGGACTTGATCGTCGACTTTGACCACAATTCCTCTGTAATTCCAAGCAGCGGATGAAGAAACAGAGAGATCAGTAAATTGCTTTGAGATGCTGTTGTATCCTTGGTCGCCAAGTGCGACGAATTGCCCAGTTGAATTGAGTATGGCAGAACTTGTGCTGGAAAGGTCAGTTGATCGACTGAAGGTGACAGCGTTACTGGTTGGGTTTCCTTTCAATCCAATCTCATCATTCGATGTTTCAAGGTTGGTTCGAGTTCCATAAGGAAAACTGGAGGGCCCGCCAGACCATTGCCCGCTTCCAACGCCGCCGAACTCTTTGTTGTCAGTCATGTTCGACCAAGTGGTTGTACTGGCTTCACCCAGGAAGTTGAATTGGGCTGATGTGACCTCAGCTCCAAATGGGAATGTGATGACTCCTGCTGAACCGTTTCCTTGGCCGTTAAAGGTATGCTCATAGGACGTAGATCCTCCTTTGAATTGGGTCTCAGTTGTTGCCGATGAAGCCAATGGAGCCATTACGGAAAGAGTGAAAAGGAGAGTTAAAAATAGAGCTTTTCGCATAATACAGACATCCCTTATCTCAAACTACTCCGATTTACCATATCAACACATCGGCGGCAGGGCACTTGAACAATTATCCGCAATGGTCATGAATCCTTCCCCTCTTAGCCTAACAAGAGGGAAGACAATGGCTGGTTTATTTTCACGATGGTGGGCGACTCAACATGGGCGACAATACTTGATTTTAGCAACTGTGTTTGGTGCACTAACAGTTCTTTTCTTAGCAGGGATGAGTCAACTGCTTTTCCTGCAAGGAATAGATCCATATTCCGAATACACAGGTCTGGCGATCGGTATTCTTGTGCTATCAGCCCTTGGCCTAGTTGTTATCACTCCAGAATTCCTTGTTTTCAAGGGTCATGCTAGCACACTTGACGAATTGTATGAGATTCAAAGTACCGCTGAATTGAAGCGACGACGTTCAGAAGGAGACCGCTCAGCAGCCGTGCTCGGAGCAGGCCACGAACAACGTTGGAACGCATTCCTTCAAGAACGAGGCCTACGACGCTGAGACAGGTGGAACGTTTGGAAGAGACCAGTTCGGTACAACTTCTTATTCGAGAAGTTCTCCTTGCTGGAGGCATGATTGTCATTCTCATCTTTGCTCTTTATGCGCACACAGGCTCAATGCCACCGCTAGTGGTTGTTGAATCTTCGAGTATGATTCATGTTAAAGAGGGCGAAGTCGGAAGCATCGATGCAGGAGACTTGGTTCTGGTCCATGATACATCGATTGATTCCTTGGTAACCTTTGCAGAAGCAACAGACAAATCAAATCGCAATTACGGATATGAATCACATGGCATGGAAGGCGACGTGGTCATTTACAAGAAAAACGGAGAAGCTACGACACCGATTATTCATCGAGCCATTCTACGAGTTATTCCAAACGAAGTGATCCAAGCAGATAATGCGAGTGAATGTTCGAGTGGGGCATCCTATGATTCTGAATGGATTGTTGATGGGAAAACAGGGGCTTGCGTCTATACTTGGGATGTTCTTGGAACAAACGTGAGCAACGTTACCTCGATTACTCTTGCATTTGATGGCATTCAATCTGGCTATTATGACTGCGATAGAATGGTTCATGCAGGTGTGGAAAAATACCTCATGATTTACGAATGGGTTCCAGCACATTCAGGCTTGTTAACTCTGGGAGATGCTAATCAATGTTCAGTCGACCAAGGGGCAGCAGCAGTAAACGGATCTTCAGGACTTCGAACAAACGATGGATCGACGCTCGGTCCTGTTCGTGAATCGTGGGTTGTTGGAAGAGCAGGAGGAGAAATCCCATGGCTTGGTTCAGTTAAATTGATGGTCAGCGGAACGGGCCCTGGATTGGAGTTTGTCCCATCCTCATCATTGCTCTATCTCTTCATGTGCATTGGAGGAATATTACTGATGCCAATCATCATCGAACCGATTGTTCGTAAGTTGTTCATGTCTTCGCCAGAATACGTTCAAGCAAAACAAGAACAAGGTTTACTGATAGCCCTTGGAATAACTGAAGAAGAATAATCACTCTTCACTGTCACTCGGTTGCTTTTTTGATGACAGATGTCGTTCTGCTGAGTGAATACTCAGTTTTGTCAGGAGCAGGAGTTCTTGAGCATAATCAAGATTTGATTGTTCAAGATAGCGCTCAACACTGGCCTTTGAACGACGAATTGTTGCCAGACGTTGTTCTGAACTCTTTGGCCGGGTTTCTTCGCCGCGTTGTTCCATGAGCCATTCCTCAAGGAGTGCCTGCCCCCATTCAGGTGCTCTGAATCTGGCTGACAAGGTAATTTCGGCATGACGATGTCGAAACCGCACACTCGAATCTCTTGTTCTCGAGGCTTGAATTGAACCAGGGTTCCACTGATCGAACGGTATGTGGAGGTGACTCTTGCAATGTAGATGGCCTGTTTGGTCAATCGTTCCCTCGATAATACGGGCTCCGCGTTGCAATCGAACAAAGGCTTGGACGATATTCTCTTCAATTAGCCATTCAGCAATCTGAATTGCTTGTTGACCCCACTTGTCATTGGTCCATGTTTCAATGGCGTTACGGTGGAGCATACCACGACCTTGTGGCCCCCATTCATGAACCTTCACATTCAAGAGAAGGTGCATTGATTGAAATGGAGGCAGAGGTTGGCAAGACTGATGGCAGCGTCATGGGGTGCGGTTAATTTTGATTGGCGCATCATCCCATTGCTCATTTTTGCTTGGTACCTTCTGTTGAAAAAATGGGAGCGAGATGGAAAACTCGACGAATGGAATGCAACAAGGGTGTTTGGTTTTGTACTCATGGTCCGAACTAAACGAGGTCTTGATTTACTCGAAAAGGTTGCGAAACCTCGAAAATTCTGGCGTTTCTATGGAGAAGTCTCTCTTTGGGTGTGCAATCTTGCAATGCTCGGTGTTGCGCTACTTGTCATTCTGGCGTTCATTAGCACAATCTTTAATCCAGTAGATACACCACCTCCATCTGCAAGCGAATTGGTTGCCATACCTGGGCTGAATCCAATGATTCCACTCTGGTGGGGTTTGGTCGGCTTCATCGTTGCACTTGTTATTCACGAATTCGGACATGGTCTTCTTGCCCGAAGCCATGGAATGAGAATTCGTTCGTTTGGCTTGCTTCAACTTGGCCCACTTCCACTTGGAGCATTTGCAGAACCCCAATCCGAGGAATTGTTCAAGGCTCCTCGAAAAGAGAGGCAACGGATGTTTGCTGCAGGACCTGCAACCAACTTATTTGCAGCTTTTGCAATCCTTCTTCTCCTTGGTGGACTCGCCGCTCAATTTTCAACAAATGATGAAACAATACACGTTCGAGGCATTATCAAAGACCAACCAGCAGATACTGCGGGAATGGAGCCTTGGGACATCATTACCACAATTAACGGTACTGAAGTCGTTGGCCTTGATGGGTTTAGAACGATTATGGATGAACACAAGGCAGGCGATAACATCACGCTTGGTGTTCTTCACGATAACGGTGTGGCCGAGAACCTAACAATTACGTTAGGTGATAAATACGAACATTATCTTTCTGACGGCTTTGCAAAATCGGATTTAGAACTTCTTGGAATTGAGCCGGGTGATGCGTTCTTGGGTGTAGAAGGAATGGCTCAAAACACAGCAGGGATCGATCGAATCGCAGGCCCACTTTCTCCAAATCAGGATTACTCACTACTTCAACGAACTCTCCTAACACCCATCCATGTCCTTCAGGTCATGATTTTGCCGTTTGAATCTCAAGGCGTGGCAATGGCGCCTGCAGAGGAAGCAATGCTAGAAACCGATGAGGGATGGATAAGCAGTTTGCTTGGAAAGGAAGGACTTCTATTCCTTGTCAATCTCTTATTTTGGGTCATGTGGGTCAATATCCTTCTTGGATTTACGAACCTCATTCCAATGGTTCCTTTCGATGGCGGCCACATGTTCAAGGACATGGTTCATGCTGGATTAACTCGCTTCAGAGCAGTTGGTCGGAAACTCAAACTATGGAATTTCCATCCAATGTGGATAGATCACTGGTCAAGAAAAGCAAGTAGCATCTCATCATTACTGATTTTGTTTGCACTTTTGTTTACAATTTTTATTCCATATTTCTAGAATGGAACTTAGGCCGAGCGCCTACGCAGCAATTCTTCAATAACCGATGGTTTGGTTACTTGCGGTTGTTCGAACTCAATTCGACCTTGGAGGAAGCCAAGGGAGGGTGACGATGCATCTTGCTGACAAACAATTTCAATGAATTCATTGAGTGGCATACCCTGTTCCCAATCGATGAACGCACGTCCATTTCTTGTTCGTGGCAATGATGGTATTCGTCGAGCGAGTACACCTAAACTTCCTCGGAGTGTTGAAGTTTCAACACGGAAAATTCTCCATGAATCACCCCGAACTCCTTTCAATCGGTGAGCATAGAGTGGCATAAGACCACAACGATCGCCTTCATACACCAATGCGTTGTATTGATCAAGTGTCCTGCCACTGAGATACAATTTCCTAGGTTTTGTTGTTTTGACTTCGATTGGGAAACATATGTCACCCCTAAGAACGAGGAGATCCCCACTGCCTTCAATCCCTGAACCAGCAGCTCGAACAACCAAAAAAGGACGTTTCTGTACCATTCTCATACGCTCTTTTTCTTCAACTGAACATGATCGAATTACTGCCTCGACACCAGCAGGAATCCCTGCTAAAACGTGGCGTAGTTCTCGCTCATATTGGCTCGACATAGCCCTACATCGATGTCAGCCGCCTTTATTGACTTCGGTCATTTTACGACAAATGTAGAGTGATTTTTGTTTCTTTTTTGCATCGGATAATTAAAGGACATTGAGAGAGACAACCACCTGTGCAGAAGGTTGTAGTGAGGACTGAAAATTTTCAGTTAGCATATCGCGTGATGCATCTTCTACGAGAACGCAAGGTCCAAGTTGAGCTACGCTCAGTCGATGAACCTCTTCCACACCGTGATTCAATTTGGATTGGAACTCCCCAGGAAGTTGCATTTCGTCAACATGAAGGCCGCCCTATTGCTGCTCAACTTGAATCGATCGACGAAAGGATTGAGGAAGCAATCTTTGCTTTACGTAGTCCAAAACAAACACATCGCCTCATCATTGGAATCGATACAGGGCCAAGACCCGGTTTAGCATGGTTAGCTGATGGAGTTTTAATTGATACAATTCAAACTGAATCAATCGATGAATGTCTTGTCCGAATCGAAGCTTTACTTCCGCACCAATCGTTTCAGCATCTCCTTTTCAGATTAGGAGACGGTTCTCCCTCTCACCGAGATCGGCTCGTAAATGCCCTTCTCATCAAGAGTCATCGGGTTGAATTAGTCAAAGAAAACAAAACTTCTCGTGGGCTGAACAGACAGCAACATGGTGTTGCAGCAGTTCGAATTGCTACATTATCTGGACGCCAAGTCTGGGAAATGGCAGAGATTAACCCAAGCGAAGGAGAGTTGAGAGATATTCAACGTATGAGTCGGAACAAGAGCAATGGTAGAGTAACGATCCCAACAGAACTCGCTCGAAAAGTAGCGAAGGGAGAAGTGACAATTGAACAAGCGATTGAACAAATCATCTGATTCGAACTCGGTATCGTTCACGCCCATTGGCGTAAAGAACAATACTTCCTGTGGAAGAAACTGCGATTGCAACTCCATCAGAGAGTTGGGAGATCGCTCGGGCAGCAAGGTGGCGGCCCCCCTCTCCTGACTTTGGAGAAAGACCTGCAGGAACCTGAATGTATCGGCCTGCATCACTTGCAATGCCTTCTCGATTGAATAAAATGGCTCCATCAAGCCAAGCAAATTCAGCCATTGTCTCGTGATTCTCTCGAATTCGGACATCTCTCTTGGATACACTGTGTCCCTTGAATGGGTTCAACACCATCGAAGTAGAATGGCCTCGCATCTTCTGAATGTTTCCTATTGCAAATAACGCTCCAACAGCAGAACCTTCTCGACCTCGTGTCCCAACTGCGCGAGATAGTTCGACCATGCGCATCAATACATCCAACTCAATGGATTGTTCTTCGGCAATAGATGCAAGCCTTCCAGCTCCCAGCATGGCTGAATCAACAACAAGAACGCCATCGATTGGTTCAGCCATTACAATGAGTAATCTGCCACCCTTTGCAACCCATCGTTCACCCATGCCTTGTAGAACCATGTCGTACAACTCATTGAGAACTGAGAGGCCTTTTGAGGACAACCCTTCTTCCAGAACCTGTGCATCAATTTGATGTTCTATCAAAGCATCTCTCACTCGATTTAGGCTCGTCATAACCCGTAGAGGCAACTTCTTTGGAAGAACAGGAACGATGGATCTGACTTTTCTGCTGTCGTTTGAAACCATTAATACGGCATCAAATGCAAATTTGCTTGACTCTAAAGCAACGCTTACCATGCGAGGTAGGTCGCTCATCGCTTCATCCTCATTGGTTTGTTGTGTCAATACCCGGGAGAAGGTCGTTGACCTCTCTGTAAACAGTTCTCATGTTTGAAATAAAGTTCTTTTCTTTCACAACAACAGTAAACATTTTGATTCCAGGGTCTTCTTCACCATCGAGGATTCCAAGAACTGTTTCTAATGTTAAACGGGCTCCTTCTCGATGAGGGTATGCAAAGACGCCCATGCTGATTGGTGGAGTAACGATTGTTTCAACACCATCGAGGCCATCGAGAGTCTTGAATAGATTTTCATAGGTCACTGGAAGGAGATCCCGGCGTGTTTCATCTTGATTTGGTCGACGACAATCTGGGCCAACAACGTGAATGATATGCTTGAAACGATCTGCTAGAGCATAGGGTTCAGTGACAACATTTTGTGTAACTGCACACGGGGGCGCGTTGATCTTTCTCATTTCCAAGCAAATATTACGTGTTGCTTGAGTCAATTCTTCTCCTGCTTTTTGGTGGACCATGTAGTCGATTCCTTCACGACCAGAAAGTCTGTTGTTCGCTGGAGTGATAAGGACATCACCTTCGTGATTCCAGACGTCACCGCCGACGACTCTGAGAGTCCCCCATTTACAAGTACGAGACATATATAATTCTGCCATCAATATCATCAGAGGGGGCCACCCTTCATATCCTTTCAGTCCTTTTTTGATGAAAACAAGGGATTTTGATTGAAAATGAATCTCTCACGGAAGCAATAGTGCTAAACTAGAATTCGAGTTAGAATGTTCATGGGAGGCGCAAGAACAAGTATTGTTCTGGCCTTTTTGATGATTGGAACTCTTTTTTCCGCCTTCATTTCCCCCCTCCAATCCGATACAAGCACATCACATGAGATGGCTGATAATTTCTTTCAAGGGTTCACAATAAGTGATGATTGGCTAGATTTAGAAGAAGAACCAATCGCAGTACCGAATGGTTTTGACCCTCTTACGCTATATGATTACAGCGATGTCGGAGTGTTGATCAATAACAAATCAGAATCCAGTAAAACCATCGGCTGGGCATTTGTAGAGGCCCGTAATATTAGTCTCGAACGTGTGTTCATATTTGACGCAGATGGAACACCAACTGGCGAAACAATCAATCGAAATCAATTCAATGAGTTCTTCGCATACCCGTTTCTTGAAATGTTGGGTAATCGAAGCAATGTTTCTGACATGAACTACCTTGTTTCAAACAAAGGCATACCACTGAGGATAAGTGGTGGAAACGACAAGGCATCCTTTGACCAAGAGTTCTCTCTCCTAGGAGGGTCATACAATAGTAGTATCGCTGGAGATTACTGGGCAACGCATAACTATGGCCCATTAGCTGGAGGTGAATTTGAATCATTTTCAAGGCAAAAACATGGTTTCTATCTTGTAACAAGACTCACCGGTTATACCATTGAAACAGCCTTACAACTCATCGAAAAGGCCAACAATAGCCTTGGTCAACGAGGTACAACCGTCCTCGATTTGGCAACAAATCGTAACGGCTCAGGATACAAATTCTGGAATGATGACCTCTACGCTACGAATACAACGCTGACAGAAACATACAATCAGACAGTCATCTTTGATGAAGAAACTGGCTTCGTAACAAACATTAGCAATGTCATGGGCTACGCTTCTTGGGGTTCAAATGATGGAAATTGGGCTTCAAGTTTGGCAAAGAATTCAGGGTTTGATACCGAGGGCACTTCATGGTCGAGTGGTGTTAAGCACTGGAATGCAACCGCTCCTTCTCTTTCATCGGGCGATACGTTTGCATGGTCCTATCAAACCCAAACTAAGAAGGGAGGGAACGCAGCGATTGAAGCAGCGATGTCTGCAACTTGTTCAGAAGAGTCTGGAAATGGGACTCAAGGCATTTATTCTGAATTCTTTGACAATGAAGGCGTGAGCTTCAATACTGGCTCAATGCCATCGCTTATCGATCGTGTTCCAGATCATGTTCGTCTTGAATCGTCGTTACAATACAACTCAATGTATGCTGCGTATCCAGGGTTGGATGACCGTTTCAAAAACAATTGGGGTGCTCGTTTCAGCGGTCTTATCGACATACCAGAGACTGGGAACTGGACATTTTTCCTGACGAGCGATGATGGCTCAGAATTCTGGATTGATGGAATAAGCATGGTCACAAACTATGGCTCACACGGCATGCGTGAATTATCTGGATATCGAAATCTATCTGCTGGAATGCATGACTTTCAGGCAGAATTCTTCCAGGGTGGAGGGCCTCACGGATTGAAACTTTCTTGGTCTGGACCAAACCAAACCAAAGTACTCGTTCCTTCCACAGCCTTCTATGTAGCCAATGGAACCCCTCCTTCTCCATCTACACTTCTTCATGCTTGGAATTTTGATGAAGGCACTGGTATGGAAACAAACGACTCAGTCGATGCGAATGCTTCGCTTACATTGCACAATATGAATTCATCAAATTGGCGTAATTGTCCTGATGGAGGATGTTTATGGTTTGATGGAGTCGATGATTATGTCGAAGTCGATGTTGATGATTGGGTGGGAAATTTCACAGTAAGCCAATGGGTTTGGGCCAATTCTACTACCCTTCCAAATTATGCTACGGTCTTTGCTGTCTCTGATAATGCAGGTTCAAACACATCGTTCCAACATACTGTATTTAGTGGAGAATGGCGGTTGCACAATAACCAAACCCACGCCTTTGGAGACATAGAGGCTCAACAATGGATGCATCTTGTCACGGTCTTTGAAAGTGGAAATTTGCGCCAATACTTGGATGGTGTATTGGTACGAACGACAACCTTCCCTGCCGGGTCAATCAACAACATCGATTTGTATAAGCTTGGAGTTAACCGGGCGCAATCCACATTTTTCGAAGGAATGATCGACAAGGTCATGGTTTGGGAAAGCGCCCTAACTGATGGTGATGTGACGCGCTTGCATAGGGACATTTACAAGGACTGTTCTGCATATTCAGGCTCTGGAACATCAGCCGCTTCTCTCGAGCAATACCTCTTGATTCCAAACGAAGTCATCGATCATGCTTGGATTGCATCTGTTTCAGGTTCACGTTCTGGGGACGTCTATGGTTCGTTTTCGATTATCGTAGAAGCAGTAGATCAGAATGGGAATGTACTTTCAACCAACACATCCTCTTCAAAACCGTTTGAAACAAATTGGGTCGATGCAGCGCTTCGTTTCCGTCCAGACCCGAATGCAACAGCGTTTCGAATACGAATCCCAATCGATGTTGTGGCAACTTCAACAAGCGGTTCTGTCTTCCTTGACAGCCTGAGTTTCAGAGCAATTCGGCCACATATGACATGGATTGATGGTTCAATCGCAGAGACAGCTGTCTCGACCGGAGGGCGTTCATTTATGATTGATACAACATACGGACAATCACTGGTGGCAGATTTACTCGAGGATGGTGTGAGTGGTGTCAAGGGGTATGTGTATGAGCCGTATCTTACAGCTGTCGGACAGCCAAGTGTTTTGTTCGGCATGTATTCTCAAGGATTCAGTTTTGCAGAAGCAAATGCAGCAGCAAACACGTACATTTCGTGGATGGGTGTGACAGTGGGAGATCCTAAGATGGCACCTTACATCGATACAATTCATGATATCCATCTCCTAGATGCTCGATTACAAGACAATCTTTCAGCCGGTCAAACTGGCTTCATTGAGGTTGGTCTTGAGAATTTAGGAATGGCAAATGGTGAAGGTGAACTTGAAATTATCAACGTACAAGGTTCTGTTCTCATGACGTCCACCTCTATTTCTGTGCCTGCTGGTGATCTTAGTGGCTCAAGAACATCAGTCATTATTCCAGTCACACCAACTCAATCTGGCTGGCTCGACGTCCGTATTCGCTACACGCATGATAACGCATCCTCATTTGAAAGAGATACTGAAAATAATTTTATCATGATGAGGTTCTGGGTTAACGCTGCTCCATCCATTGATTCGGTGTACTGTGATCAACCAGAATATGCTCGTGGAGATTCCTTCCTATGTACAGTTCTTACTTCTGATGATGAGAAGGTCGAATCGGTCACATTAGGCTGGACTGTCGTTTGTTCTACGTGTGTATTGAACAACACAACATGGTTACAAGGTCCAATGGGAACAACTGATAACGGTTCAACGTGGGAAGCAATGATCACGTTACCAATTAACATCACAACTGGTGGTCTAGCTTTGCACGTTATTGCAATTGACAAACTGGGGATGCAGGATGAGCAAACGACAACAAATGTGTCCAAGGTTCTCGATGCTGCTGCTGCATGGTTTGGCCCACACGCATCCTCAGCTGATTCATCATGGCTTGGCGTCACGCCTCTTCCAAGTACATCCCCCAACGGAATCCTGCGTGGTGTGAACAACACGATTACTGGCTGTGTCCTAGATGTCGATCATAATAAGAACACAGAACGACCACAATTCCTTGTCGAACGAGGTACACTTGGTGAACTGGCGTACGTAGAGAAACCAGATTCAAATCACCATTGTTATGAAACGACCTTTTTCTTAGAGAATGGGAGTTCTTTGACATCAATTTCAATGGAAATGCGAACGAATACTGGTAGTTTAGTTATGCAGAGAACAATAAAAGTCGAAGACGTACGGCCTACAATAGATATACGATTTGTAAATTCGAACAATACTGAACTTGATCGGATTATCGATAATGATGATGAATTCATCGTCGTACGTGTGGAAGATGTTGATGACACACTTGGTACATACTTAGGGGACATTGAACTCTCTTGGCCAGGATTTGGGAGCATTACTCTACCGATAGAAGGGCAAGTAGGTGGCAATGAAGTGACCATCAAACTCAATCCCCCTCATGAATCCCTTGAATCTGGAGACATCCTATTCGATATCATGATTCAAGATTCAAACGGAGCAACGTCAACCTCAAGCACATCTTTACCATTATTCCTTAATGCTCCAGTAATACTCGAAATGATTCCATGTACGATAGACGGACAGATTAGTGAACTTATGTTTGGCCATACTGCAGTGCTCGGTGCGAAAATCATAAGCAATCGTCCAATGGAAACAATTGACCTCTCCTTGCGTCAACTTGGTTGGACGGTTTCAGCACCATCAATCGAGGCCCCAGCATGGAGTTTCGTTTCAAACGACTGCATGGAATCAGTCAATGATGAGAATACCTACTGGTTTAGACTCCAACTCGATGGTTCATTCGCTTCAGAGACTGGTTCGATTCAATTGGTAACAAAAACGATTGATGGGTATCTTGCATCAGGTCAGATTCCAATGCTGTTCCGTCATGCACCTCCTATTCTCAACGGTACAGCACCACTATCTGTACAAGCAGGTACAGATCTCGTCTTCCAAGTAGAAGTTACTGACCTTGATGGGTTAGATGATGTACAATGTAGTGCTTTTGTATATTCTAATAATGCTTCAATCGATTTATGGAATCGATCATTTAATCCAATACAAACACAAGATGAAAATGGAATGAATATACTAAGATGGCCATTGCCTCGTAATATCAATGAATCAACCGATTCAATTAGAATTGATGTTAATTGCAGCGATTCAGATAATGAGTATGGTCAATGGCAGACAAGTACTCCAATTTTGATTGAACCTTATGTGTGCGTTGTTAATTGTAATATATCTACTACAGATGAACGAAACACAAAATCCGAAGGCTCTCAATCAATGTGGATTTACATTGTCCTTCTTATTGTTGCAATTGTAGGTATGACGCTTGTTTTACAACGAAGAAAGGAAAGTATAGAAAAATGGGCTACTGATGAATCGCTTGACGATTTTGAACAACTCACAACAGCATCGATAGCTCAAGCAGAAGCATCACTTCCAGGGCTAGAACCCTCTCCTCCCGCTATACCAGATGGATGGACTGAGGAAGCCTTTGTTGAGTGGCTGCAAGGCGAATGTCCAGAAGAATGGACAGAATCCCAATGGACAGAATTACGCGAAAAGCACTCTTCCTTGCTTGCAGACCCAGAAAATACAACCGATGAGATATTATTCTAAGTCAAAGTGCAATGAATGATTACGATGGCTGTTGGATATGTACTCCTAAATGTGTCCCCGGGTTCTGAACACGATGTTTACCTGCATTTACAAACATTAGAATCTGTCTTAGATGCAACCGTCCTCTTTGGAGATTATGACCTTATTGTAAAGTTAGTTGCACCAGATCTTTCCTCTATTGCAAAAGCAGTTGTTGAGTCAATTCGTCAAATACCAGGGGTGCTTGAAACGAAGACACTCGCAGGGGCTGAATTTTAGGGCATTCAGTAGCCCATTTTGTCCAAAAACAGCGTTTGGAAAGGGGTACTGAGGGCAATATGTTGAGCAGTATTGCCTTTTTTTAGGGAAATATATAATAACCAGGAGTTCTGATTAAGATTTGGAGGAAACCCCAAATGTCAGATAAAAAATATTTCGTTCTCATGGAGAACGGTAAAGACACCAGCCAAGTATTTGCTAGCAAGCAACCACGAGGAGCAGCCCTCAAAGCTGCAACCCGTGGACACACGAACATCCGCCTACGAGAACGTGGCACCAAGCGCGTACACGTTTTCACTGGCTCGATCGCAATGGTCGACAAGCCAGCTGGCGGCCCCGCGTGGCTCCCAGACAAGATCAAGAAGGCTAACGTCAAGAAGCAAGGCATCGAGCACCTTTGAGGCGCTTGATCACTTCGATCTTAGACTCGTTCGACGAGTGTTGCTGCCGCGTATAGACGCTTAAACACGCAGCCAGCCGCCCAACCGATGATTCAGGTCATCGGTTGGGCCTCTTTTTTTCTTTGTTATTTTTTGAAACAGCGCAGCATATCGCTTGCGATTTCTTTTCTAATCGAATGTGAGGACTCTTACTCGCAGGTAGTGTATTAGAAGAACCAATACGAGCCCTTTGAACCAATGGGTGAGCAAAGGGTATCGA
>CAXAHE010000039.1:0-13910 GCA_963968475.1 uncultured Candidatus Poseidoniales archaeon
GTATAGCCTCCAGTCCCAATTGATTCCTCATAATCGATTGTAGCCAGGTCGTGAATAATGATATCTTCATCTGTTCTCGAACCTAAAATCATTGAATTATTGACGCCGATATGTGTTCCATCAGCAACATGAATCGGTCCACTGCCTATAAGAGATGAATCATTGAAATGACAAAGATGTTCACAACTGATATTTGCGCCTTTTAGTGTGGAACCTTCTGAGAGAACAGTTCCGTGATTATGTAGGTGGAACGATGGTTGGTTCCATGAAAGACTTCCTCCACTTTGAGAGAATTCATCTGCCGATATCGTTAGCAGTTCGGCGTTTGAATGGAATATTTCGATATGAGTAATACCAAATGGAAGTGGATAATAGTGATCGACTACAATCAGAAACTCATCTGTCAAGTCAACAGTGGTCTCCAAGGATGTTCCAGTGATGTCGTTGATTGTTGTACCGTCAATGGTCAAATTAAGATAGGCTTGCTGAGGGACGCTAATATCAAAATAGATGGTCATTGTTGCGGTAGTATCAGCAATACTTTCGTTAATGGCAATGCTGGTGGTATCAAAAATGAGGAGTGTCGAGACGGATGCTTGACCTGTTAGTACGGCATTGTTGAGATTGAGTATGCCACCTTCTTCGATAGTAATTGTAGAGTCTGTTGAAATTTGTGACTCTCCTGTCCACGTAAGTACACCTCCGTCGGCTATGACCACATCACCGTTGAGGTTACCACCGTCCCAAGTTTGGGTATCTGAAACCAGTATAGTCGAGCCGTTCGTCGGTGGTGAAGCTAAAGTTGTTGATGCAAAAAGGATGGGAATCATCATCAGAATTGTCAATAGGCTTGCTGTTCGCATGGTTTGGCCATGAAGTATTGAATCATCAATGCTTTGCCTACGTCAGTAAGGTACATCTTTCCATCCAATAGCGTATCCGATGAGGTTGAATCCTCGATGAAGCACTGGCGTGATGACAATGATTGCTAACATTGGATAGATGAGGTCACTCGAAGCAAGTAATGACCCTCCAAGGAAGAGTTGACCCCACAAGAAAACCATGATGGCGAAAGGGAGAGTGTCGAGCAGCGGTGCCTTCGACGAAACATCTCCTTCCCGTTTCAATCCTTGGCGACGCTTGAAAAACGAACCTGTTAAATCTCCAAAGAGGCAAGCAAATCCAAGAAATGAACCAAGGATATACGCTGCAACCCAATCGTTTCCGATTGAAAACCAAGCATCTTCTGAGCCAATAATCGGACTTGCGAAGATTGCAGCACCATCGAATTCGTTTCCGACGATAGCAAGTTGAAGCACGCATAGTAATCCTGCAGTTAGTGATCCTCCGATAAGTCCGTTCCATGTTTTCCCATCGCCTAGCATTCGATTTCCATCTTTTAGTGACTTGCCGCCATCGATTGGCCACGGCCCATATCCTGTTTTTGGAAGCCATTTGCCCCACATCATTGCAAAGGTGTTTGCGATAAATCCAGGAAGATAAAGCCACAATGTCATAAGGACAAGTGCAAGAAAGTTTAGGTCAGTGGCTGTATCGACATTGCTCATGAGAGGGTGGTTTTCGATAAGGCACATGAAGGCTCTTGTTGTGAAACCCCTTTTGCGGTTGAATTATCAGCCTTGATAGATTGCCTCGGATTATGAGTAGGTCTGTTCTTGTCGTAGGTGGCGGAGGGAGAGAACATGCCCTTTGCAGGTCGCTTTCAGAATCAGAATCGATTGGTGATGTCCACGTAACTCCCGGTAATGCTGGGACGATGAACTACGCTACGAATCATTCAGTCTCAGCCTCTGATATCGATGGCCTTGTTTCATTATCTGGAACATTAAGTGTAGATTTCGTCATCGTTGGCCCCGAAGCACCGTTGTGTGAATCACTTGCAGATCTTCTCCTTGAGCACGGAATTCCTTGCTTTGGACCCCAAGCCATTCACGCTGAACTTGAAGGGTCGAAACTGTTTGCTAAAGAGGCGATGCGACGAGCAGAAGTACCTACTGCGGATTATGTGGTGCTCGATTTCTCAAGTGATATTGAATCTGCTCTGGCTACGTATTCAGACAACCCTTGGGTCATCAAGAGAGACGTTCTCGCAGGTGGTAAAGGCGTTGTTGTTACAACAGATGTACAAGAAGCGATTGAATTCATCAACGATTCAATACAGACTGATGGACACGTTCTCTTAGAGTCCTTCCTCCCAGGTGAAGAAGCGAGTATGTTGGTGGTAATGGATGCCTCCGGATTTGTCTGTTTACCTCCGAGTCAAGACCATAAAAGGGTCTGGGATGGGGATAAGGGATTGAATACCGGTGGGATGGGTGCATACTGCCCTGCTCCTGTCATTACCGAAAAGATACATCACAAGGTACTTGAACGAATTGTCAAACCTATGCATGAATCACTTTCAGGTATGGATATTCCTTACCGAGGCGTTCTCTATGTTGGGTTAATGGTCGATGAAAATGATGATCCGTTTGTCGTCGAATTTAATGTTAGATTTGGGGATCCTGAATGCCAGGTTACACTGCCGCTTATTGCCTCAGATGTAGGGGAATTACTGTTTGCAGCAGCTACAGATTCGTTGGATAACTATTCCGCTTCCTTCCATGATAAGCACTGTCTAACTGTTGTTCTTGCTTCAGAAGGATATCCTCAATCTGCGAAGAAAGGACGGCTTATTCTTGGAGCAGAACTCGCCGGTGATACGAATGATGCATGGGTCAGTCATGCCGGAACGGGAACTGATGATTCAAACAGACTTATCTCCACAGGTGGAAGAGTTCTTGCAACAACTGCAATTGCTTCTTCGTTAGCCGAAGCAAGAACTCTTTCTTACCAACGAATGGAAACAATTTCACTTCAAGGTTCTCATCATAGAAACGACATCGGACATCGCGCATTATGAGAAAATGCAAATCTCATTGTGTTGCTTGATTTTGAGAACTCATTCATAGGTGGGATTAAAAGAGGGTCGAAAGTGGGCAACGTGCTCCAGCATTGCTGCTGTCGAGCAATCCTCTGAGGGAAAAAAATGGAAAAGGTATCAAAGACCTCGCAAAGGCCTGTTTTTGGTTGGCTTATCGCCCCACTTGCTGTGCTTATTGCAATACTAGCAAACTATGTCGACGGACTTATGTCGATCGACGTTGAATTGAACGAAAATGCGTTGATGCCAATCATCGCCACTGGTGTCGCAGGATTACTTGCTGTTACACCTCGTGTACTTCGTGAACTTGGTAACCTTCCTGATTCAATGACTCAAACTAGAATCTCTCTCGCTATGTTTGTCGTTTCTCTTGTCGGTTCAGGCCTCGTGGAACAATATGTCGATGCATTCACAGGATTCACATTCTTTGTCGTAACCTTTGTTGGGTATTTACTCGATACACGGGGTCGCCACGAATGGATGACAATGCTTGTTTTCGCAGGTGTTGGTGTTCATTCAGCAATGGACATAACCGCTGCTGCTGCTGTTACTGGATATCTCCCAAGTGAGTTCCTCTTCCCGTCTGGTCAGACTTTTGATGTTGATTCATTCCAAAAGACAGCCCTTGGTTTCGTCTTCTTTACTTGGTTGACAATTTTCCCAATTCTCGGCCTCGCTATCGGTGTTGCAGGACGTGGCCTCTTGAGCCCAGCTGGAGACAAAGGATGGTTTGCATACGGAACTGCCAAAGAAGGAGCATGGAACAGAAATGCACTTCCTCTCCAAATTGCTCTCGTTATTTGGGCTGCAGCACACTTGCTCACAATCTGGCATTTTGATCAAGGTACAATCGCAGACAGACTCAAACTGGGTGGACTTGCTGGTGTTGAAGCAAACGGCTACGTTGGATATTGGTCTGCGCTTCTAACTGGTATCGTAGCTATCATCGTATCTGGTATGGTCTCAGAACGCTGGCTTACACGTGCTATGACTCTTTCTTCACTATGGATGCTCTACCTTGTTGGATCTTGGTATGAATCTGGATTTTGGGCAAATGAAAGTTTCGATGATTCATGGTCTCCTTTGATTTGGCTCGCCATCACGTTCTTCCTTGGTGTTGCAATCTCTATTATCGGCAATCACGACAAGTATGGTGGTTGGTCAAATCGAGAAGAACACCGTCCTAGCGGTGCTCGTGAATTCTGGAACGCTCACTGGGCTTCTCTACTTACAGCAGTTGCATTCATTGTCGGACTTGTTATCCGAATACAGTGGTATGCCGTACCTTCAATGTACGCAGCAGGAACTGATGGTTTCGATATGACTGGAGGTTCTGACCCTTGGTACATGAAGCGTGTTGTCGATTATATTCTGGCACAGAATGCCCATCTTGTCTATGATGCTGATCGATTCTATCCAATTGGTGGAATCAATCCTCGACCACCATTGTTTTCCTGGAGCCTTGCTCTTGGTGCAATGGCTCTCGAACCTTTCGTTGGCGCAGATGCTGTATGGTGGAGTATGCTTGCTCTTCCTGCTGTTTACGGTGCTCTTACAATCATTCCAGTAGCCACAATCGCAAAGGATCACTTTGGAAAAGCAACTGGAGTTATTGCAGCTTGGTTGCTTGCATTCATGCCCGGTCACGTAACGCACTCGACATGGGGTCTGGCTGACCACGATTCATTCGTTATGTTGTTTATTGCGATTGGATTTATGTTTTATCTTCGTGCAGTCAAGTACGCAGGCTCTGAGAGACTCGTTCGAACCACTTCGGTCCACCCTCTCGACATGCTTCGCGCCATGGGTGCTGTTGCTCAACAACGCCAGTACGCCATGTCAAACGCAGTTTTGGCGGGTGTTGCATTCGGAGCAGCCAGTCTTGGTTGGAAAGGATTCGTCGTTGGACCTGCAATCCTTTTCCTTGCATATGCATCTCAAGTGGCCTTGAACATGTTCCGCAGAAGAGATTCTACAATTCTCAGTACACTCTTCCTAACCATGCTATTGACAAATCTATTGATTGCTCTGCCATTCTATGCACATCCACAGATGAACCTTGTTCTCGATGGCACTGGATTGCAACCATTCCTCTACATTCTGTTCTTCACAATTGTCATTATGTATATTACAACTGGATTCAGAGACAAGCCATGGCTTCTCGTTCTTGGTGCACTTGCCACAGGTGCAACAATCTTCTTTGCCATTCTGTACGTCCTGAAACTTACAGATGTCAGTAACGCATGGGATGTCTTGTTCACTGGAAGTGGATACTTCACAAAGACCAAGATTTTTGGAACAGTTGCTGAAGCAAATGCTCCAGACCGAGGATACATGTTTGCAAGTTTCGGGCCTGTTGTGTTCGTACTGGCACTCGTTGTTGGACTCATTTCCTTGTGGAAGACATTCAGCCAACGAAGTCAGATTTCCCTTGTCTTTGGTATCTGGATATTTGCCGCTTCTTACATGTCATGGACTGCAGCTCGTTTCCTCTTTAATGCAACTCCTGTTGTTTCCATTATGGGTGCTGCGGGAATTGTAGGATTATGGAAGTGGTCAAATTGGGACGGACTTGTTCGAACATGGCGTCGAGCAGGAATTCGTACTCCTTCTGACCGTATTGCAGGTGCTAGAAAGGCTGTCTGGAGAACCCCTTCGTTCTCTGCAGTTCTCCTCGTCTTGATTATGCTCACAGGTCAACAATTGACCTACGGATTGGATTCTGCTATTCCAAGCAACTCTCCTGCTGAAGGCGATCTTGACGAAGATTTCTATTACACCATACCTGACATAATGCGTTGGGATGATCTTGGAGTCTCTCTTCTTGATAGCCGTGACTACGAAGCTTTCGGTGGCCGTTCATACATGGGTTCCTTTGGAAGTGGATTCAACGGCCAGTACTGGAATGATGCATTCGACTGGTTGGCTGAACAAGACACAAATGAGTCCTATTCAGATAGGCCTGCGTTTGTCTCTTGGTGGGATTATGGTTTCCAAGCACTGAATACGGGGGGACATCCATCTGTTTCTGACAACTTCCAGACCGGTATTCCTGCTTCAGGTAACATGCTTCTTGCAAGAAGTCAAACCGATATGGTTGCAATGTTCATCCAACACCTTGCTAATGGAGATCTCAGTTACAATATCAACCAAAATGATGGTGAACGTGCCTTTACTTCTGGATTTGAGGCTCAACTTTCAACATACTTGAACCCGGCTCAAATGGATGAACTTAATCTCATTATGACTCACTCTGGAAACGATCTCGACCAGATGGCCGATGTTGTTGCTGACCATTCATATGAGGTCTTCAAGAGCAAAGGAGACACGTACATGGCCCGAGGATTCCCTCTCGATTCGAATGGAATCCCTGACGAAACACTTGGCCTACATTATCGTGTTTGGTCTGGTGGAGAAATCATCCCTTGTGACAGTACCTTTAGCGACAACTGCCTCAACGGAGATTTCAACAGTGAACAATCCGCAAACAGCACCTTCAGCAACAATGCAGATGTAAGCGAAGAAATTGTAACCTCAATTTCTCATTACACATTTGGTGATTACTGGTACACCTCCGACCTCGTGGAAGAATACACCTCTGTATCTACAGGTCTTCACCGTGCAAACGCTCACATTGCTTTGACAGTTCAACTGTTGACTAATGCACTATCGGAAGATCAAATCATTGACCTTTACACCGGCATTATCAACCTTGATGGATATGAAGTCCAGGATTACGAAGGTGCACCTGGTGAAACAATCACTCGTAACCACGAGATTCGATATTTCGCTGTTGACGACAAACTGTACCCACGTGCCGGCCGATACAATTCAGAAGCCGGATACAACGGCGGACGACCACTTGGTATCTTCGGCGCTCCTACAATCTTATCTGGACAAGATTTCAACACATTCACAAATGAAGTGTATGAAACTGTACGTGGCGATGATCCAGTTCGAGAACTATCTCGTGAAGAAGTTGATGCAGCAATGCTGAAGGACGTACTTGACCAACAATCTGGAGCAAACATCGATCCACTTCAAGTCGACGATATTCGAGTAGATCATCTACCTGAATTCTTTGAGACTATGCTTGCCCGTTCCTATGTTGGTTACGGGGCGTCAACTCTTGGTGCTGATGCAGGATCTACAAATCCACAACCGAAACAACAACTTCTATCAAGCGACAGAGGTACAAATTTCTTACAACAGGCATATCCTCTCCCTGGTGCAATGATGAATCACTTTGTCATTGCGAACTGGTACAGTCCTAACGAGACATCTATCTTCTTAAATCAAGCACAAACTGGAGTCGACATCAATGCAAATGCTGATGTCAAGATAATGAAGTACTATTCAGGTGCTGAAATTAAGGGAACTGTCTATATGGAAGACGAGGAAATTGGTTTGCCAAATACTCGAATCCTAATTGAGCGTGATGCATTCTCTGGAGAGGATGCAGTCGATGGTGATGATGATACCTATTGGATTCCAATCGGTTTCACTGATGCTGACGAAAATGGAGATTGGAGTTTTACTGCACCTGCTGGTCGAATTAGAGTAAGTGCATTTGCTGGTATCTATGACGATACAGAAGCGATCCAAACAATCCAAAGCGGAGAACATCAGAGCGGTTTAGTCGATTTACTAACAGATGTAAACACAGACCGTGAAGTCTATGCCATTACCTCAATTCTTGGACAAGTCGCAAACATGACTTGGCTTGGTGAATCAACCCTCAACGTTACTGGTGAACAAGCAGATCGTAAGGCTGATGTAACTCAAGAAATGAATATTGAAGTCGAAGGCAGCGGTGTTTCCGGTGCTGTAGAATGGACTGGCTTCGGCGATTTCGCTGGAGAACCTCTTGTTGAGACCGATTTCATTCTACGTAATATCTGGTCCATGACCGAGAACTACACCTTGACAACGACCAATGGGTCATTCGACAGTGACGAATCTCGAATCCTTCAAGGAACTGGAGAAGTAACTTTCTCAGATGTCGGTACCTTCACCAGCGATGGTGTCGCACTTGCGTACAACTTCACGGGGAACTTTACTCGTGAGATTGGTAACGACCGAGTTTACTCTGGAAATGGTACTTGGGTTGGAATAGGTACTCTGGAAGCTTCATGGCTGTCTCATGACAATGCCTCTTTGCCTTGTGGTGAAAATGAAACCATGCCTGCAAATGCATCACTATGTGTTCTATCAACCGGTGCTGAATTCTCAACCTATCTCCTTGATGGAGAAGTCGAAGCGAACGGACGATTGACTTCAGAGGGTGTAAGCAGTCTCAAGAAGGAACTCGTTGGTGAGACATTCGAAGGAACAGGTTCGTTCGAAGGTATTGGTACCCTCAACGGAACAGGTCTATTCATTGGTCCTGGATTCTTCAGTGGCGACATTGTCAGCCCGGGTTCATTCTACATGACTGGAATATTGCCTGGTGTGTACAACATGCTTGCAGTTATGCCAAATGGTCGAGAAATCCTCCTACCTGATCCAGTTATAGTCGGTCTCGAACCAACATATGATCTCTCGATGACTGTACCAGCCTCTCAAATCTCAGATATACTGTCCTCAATGGACGGAGAAGTTCTTGCGAACCAAGAACTTGAATTAATTGATGTTGAACTTGGTGAGGAATTGATGATTACTCTTACCTCTGGTGAGGATGGTAATGTGTCCTATGGCCCAATTACCTCAGGATTCTATTATCTAAGAGTCGACTTGGATCAAGATGGGTTCTACGAAATGAATCAAACGATACAAGTCTTTGACGAACCAATCAACATCACATTCGACCTTGGTGTACCTCAAATGTATGACGTTGAGATTACTCTCAACGGACCAGCAGGATTTGATGTTTCGAACCGTGCTGTGAATTTCACAGATCCACTTGGTTTGTTGCCTCTGAGCTTAGAATCTGACGAAAACGGCGTAATTCTTATCGAACTACCAATTGGTGAATGGGAAGTGAGTGATAGCACCGATGAAGATTACATCCTTATCGAAGAGTTCACAATTCTCGACACGAATCTTGCGCTTGATTTGACATATTCCACCTCTGTTTGGGTTAACGGTTCAATCGATGCTCCGAACGCTGCTGGATTTAATTACGAGGAATGGCTTGCTCTTCCAGATGAACAGAAATTGTACGAAAACGCAAGTTCAGTACCTGTTCGATTCCATGGAAACAACCTTGAATTCATCACAGTTACAGACCAATTTGGTGAATTTAGTCAACGACTCCCAGCCGGTATGACGTTCAACATCAATGCTGCTAGTTCAGTTTCTGCATACTCTGCGGGTGGCCTCGTAACAGTTGTTGAGGAAATGGCTCCATTGGATGTCATGATCCTAGCACCAACAGTGGACGTAGTTGGAAGTGTTTATCTCTTTGACAATGCAACTGCATGGAATCAGGATATCCCTCAGTACGAGCCTGTAGAGATTCATGCTACTTCAGAGGATGGAGTCGTCTGGAAAACTCTGACCGATGCCTCTGGTGTGTTCCAAACACAATTGTTGAATGGTACATGGTCCTTTACCATCTCCGATGCAGCATACAATGCAACCACAATTTCTGACTATGCAGTAGTCGTTGCAGATGGAATGAACCCTGAACCTGTAGAATTAATCACAAATCCGAGCAACAGCACTGTCACTCTCAACGTCTTTACTGATCTTGGCGACAGTGTATTCGAGAACGGTACTGCGATTCGTCCAGACATTCAACTCATCCCAGTATCTCAAATTGGTGAGCAAGTGAACTTAACATCCTCCGATTATACAGAAGATGGTATCGTTGAGGCAGTTCTCAGTCCTGGTATCTATGCGATACAAACGAACGATCTTGATGCTGCTGATGAAAATGCATCCGATGCAAGTTTGGAACTCAACGGAGTTCTCGATGTCATCGCTATTGGGCTGACTGGCCCTGAAGAAGCCATCCTTGTCCCAATTGTCGATGAGTGGCGAATTACCGGTTCAATTTCTTGGATGAATGGTTCAGCAATGGTTGAGAATATTCTCCTTGCCACTGCTGACGGAACAGGATACGTCCCATTGAATGTCGATGTAAACGGAACCTTTGCGGAATATGTCCCTACTGGGGATTACGTCATCGTTGCAGCACCAATGCTCAATGCTGATGGTGTGATGGAATCGTTGCGAATGCCAATCACTATCAGTGCAGATACGTCACAGCGAATTGATCTCGACCTCACAATGGTTGAAACCGTAGAAGTTACGTTAACACTTATCGAATCTGGCACAAACCAAACGCTTTCTGGAAAGAAGGTAGTTTTGGTTAGCCACGATGGATATGGTAATATCACAATGAATCCAACCGATGGGGATGGTAATGCGACACAACTGCTCATGCCAGGTACATGGAGTCTCTTCATGAACGAGACAGCAGCACAGCGTGTCTGGACTCTCGATACATCGAGTGCTCCTGAAGCCTTTACAGAAAACACCAGTCTTGGAATGATTTATGCTGATCTCGAAGTCGAAATCGGTGGTAAGGCCTTCTGGGATATTGATGAAGATGACATTGGTGATGCAAACGAAGGAGTTGAAGGTGCTGATGTTACCATCCTAGGTGGAAGTATCGATACAATCATCCAAACCAACGAAAACGGGGTTTGGAGTCTCTACGTGCCAATCCTTGAGAATTACACAGTATCCATTGCCAAAGATGGATTCGGTGTTGTCGCCTATGACGACAACAATTCAGGATTCTATGTTGTTGAAGGTGAGCCGGTTTCAGAAGATATTGAAATGGCTGCTGCTCAAGTAACAATCACAGGAAGTGTCACAGATATTCTTGATTCAGCCCGTCTCGACGGTGCAAGTGTTGTTCTTTACGGAACCGCAGAGAACCACGCTGAGATGGTAAGTGTCACAGGAACCTTCGCAGCAGATGAACTAACCTTCACTCAATCTGTCGAACCCGGTAAATGGGTCGTTGTAGTCTCTGAAGCAGAGGCTCCATTCAATGGTGGTGGAATCGCTGTTGGTATCCTCGATGCAGCAGTTCAAGATGGTGGTGCAATCGACCTGGTTATGAGCAAGGGTGGATGGATTGATATCAATACTCAATTCACTTCCTTCAATCTACAACCATTCAACGCAGGTACAGAAAACACCTCTTCACCGGTTGATACTGTTGTTGAAGTCGAAGTCGATCTTGGCGAAGGGCAGGTATGGAACTTGCCGCTCAGCTCCGATGGTACACTGGAAGTACTTCTCCCATCAGGTTCTGCCTCATTCTCCTCTGAATTCTCAACAGTTCAAAGGGATTTGACAATGAACTACACCTCCGGTATCTCAATTGATAACGGTGATGAGGGTCGTACTTCTCTCATGCTTTCGTACAACAGAAAGACCAACAGTGATCTTACGCTAGGTGTTAACAATGTTGTGAATGCTACTGGTCTTTCAAATGAAAACAGAGATATGGTTGCCACAATCATGACCAATGATGATGCGAATTATTCAAGCATTGAATTTGAAGTCGTAGCGACATATGAAGGAACTGAAATTATGGATACGTTCGGAGTGTCGGGTACAGTAACAGTTTCCCCAGACCAAGCCGATTGGAGTCTCGAATTCTACAATGGCAGTGCATGGGTTGATTCCATTGATCTCTCACTCGGTATTGGTGATGTAGATGAAAATGCTACAATGAGCGGGACAGTTCTTGCACGAATTAGTCTTCCATCAGTTGAAGATGCATGGCATCTCGAAAATGGGCACAGATTGAATGTTCGATTCATGGCAGATACAGGTGATATGACTGAAGTTTCGCTCAACGTTGCAGTCCCACAATACTTTGGGTTCAACACAACTGAAGTTACAGAAACAGTCGGCGTTTCACCTGGTGGTTCTACCACTGCAGGATTGACCATTAACAACAATGGGAACGGTGATGATTCGTTTACCTATGAAGTTCTTGACAACCTGCCTGATGGCTGGACAGTGGCTCCAATGAATGGTGTTACAACCATCGCTAAGGACAACATCCGGGACCTAGCATTCACTGTTTCATCAGATGCCTCCTTTGAAAGTGGAGAAGTCTTGATGACTGTACGAATTACCAGTGAAGATGGTGAATCTCAAGATGTTGAAATCACAATCGAATCCGCTCGTATCGCTTTGTCATTCGATGATGACAAGACGCTATCGAGAAGCAATAACTATGCAGACGTAAACCCGAACAACGTTGTAATCGTCATTGAGAATACTGGACTAAGAACAGCGAACGAAGTAACGGTTTATCTCACTCCAAAGACAAGTGGAGTCGAGTATAATCTAACACTTTCAGTTGCTGCTCTAAGTACACAGGACTTCGAGTTTTCATTGCCTGCAGCATCTCAAGGAATTGAACGATACGATATCCGAGCAGAAGTAAACGGTGATGATGCTAATTTCACAACCAGTACGCCTGAGGAAGATTTCGGAATTGAATACGTTGTACAAGGTTCTGAAGATGAAGATAGTTCTATCATTCTCATTGCGATTATCGCATTGATCTTCATCATCCTCTACTTTGGTATCAAAGCGGCAAGAACCCGCAGTGGTTCAGGTTCTCGATTCTGATACGCGATAAGACAAGGTTTGATACCATAAGAGCCCCACCAAAGGGGGAGGAAGATGGAAGAACTTCGTGGAATAGAGTTGCTCCCAGAACCAGGTGAGCCTCGGATTCTATCTGCGATTGATCCCAGTACACGTGGTTTCCAAGACCAGTGGAGAGCCGAAGTAACAGGTTGGGCGCCAGTCATACCTGATTCAGTTTCGATACGTCCAAGAAGAGCCTTCTCAGTAATTTCGGGTGCAGCCATTGCTCTAGTAATGGCTCTTATTGTAGTATTATGGCAATCAGACTTGCTTCTTTTAGAACTCCCTCCACCATCATCGGAATGGGCATTTGAAGACACAAATATTCGTGAGTTACAACAAGAGGGCTTGTCAGGAGAAGACGTACGGCTTTGTATGGTTGATACGGGAATTTCCCTTACTCACTCAGCCCTTGCAGGATCCACAGTAGAGTTCAAGGATTTTGTAGGCAGTGAGATTTCTCCTATCGATTATGGTTCAATCTCACATGGCACCCTAATGGCGGGCCTCTTGATTTCTTCCGGATATCAAGATGGTATCGCACAAGGTGTAACGTTAGGGATGGCTGCTGCGCTCAGCGCAGATGGTGATGATAACACAGGCTCTGAATCGAGAGTTGCTTCAGCTATCCGTTGGTGTATTTTTGAATTCGATGCCGATATCATTTCTCTTTCTCTGGGTGGTGAGCAGAATCAGGATGCCTCGAGAGAAGGGGCAACAGTCTCAGCAACACGACAAGCACTCGATCTAGGAATCTACGTTGTAGCTGCTGCTGGAAATGATGGTGGTTCTTCTGATGACGGATACGTAAGTGCCCCCGGCAATGTTCCACTCGCTATCACAGTTGGGGCTTCGGATCGATTCACTGAAGTATGGTCTAAATCTTCTTCTGGTGAGCAAGTTGATTCAGATGGAAACCTACGTCAATATCCAAATCAGAAACCTGAATTGACTGCTCCAGGAGTTTCTATTGTTTCAACTGGGATGGATGATCGCTGGTACTCCTCGAGCGGAACATCTGATGCAACAGTCTTCGTAGCAGGTGCACTCGCTCTCATCCTCGAAGAACATCCAGAACTCAAAAGAACGAATGAATCTGGAGCGGATTGTATTCAACTCGTTAAATCCTCTCTGGCCGCATCACTCTCACCTGATATGGCTCATGATTCCCGCGAGGGTTATGGTGTTCTTGATGCAAAGGCATGGCTGGATGCAATACCTCCAAACATAGACTGCTAGGCCTTAACGTTTCGAATTTGAATCATACAGCTTGCTCCAATGATGATATTATTACGTGATTATGATATTTTAAGACCGATAAATATGATATTTTAAT
>CAXAHE010000040.1:0-13696 GCA_963968475.1 uncultured Candidatus Poseidoniales archaeon
TCTCAAGACAAGGCTTCATCCAGTATCGCCATCCAAGCCCAGCGAAAATGACTGCTGTGACTACATCCCAAATGTAATGCTGTTTGACGATCATAGTCGAGGAAACCAATAGGAGCCATGCAACCAGTAAGATAGCGTGAATCGCTTTTTTGCGATTTGAATCAGGAGGGAACCAGTACCGTAACACAAAAACAACCTGCATGCTTTGAACAATATGTAAGGAAGGCCACGAATTCCACGGTGTATCGATGGCATGCATCATGAGATACAGCGGTTCCCAGACCGTACCTTCTGTATCTGTGACAAGATGACGTAAATCGATTTCAACTGGAAACAGAAAGAAGATAATGAAAACAGTCCAACAAGAAATGAGCATCATTTGATGAAAAATAACGTTCTGCCTCCACATAATCTCATTTTTACTTCCTAGCCAAGCAGCAGCCGGATAATAGAGGTATAGCGTAAGATATGGAATAATCATCCATGGCCAAAAAACCATGTCTAAATCGTACTGAGTTGATGGGTCAAATGCAGCCCAATCCCGCAAAGACGTCAGATGGTTGATTAGCGCATAAGGAATCGCTGCAAAGAGAATCATTGCTCCAACAAGTGCATAGGAAACACGCCTCCCATTCATACTAGAACGCTTCTTCCAATGAGAGCGCCAAATCTTCCAAGGGCGAGACCCCCATGTCAAGGACATTAGTTGACGTCAAATATAGGGGGCTGTAAATATTCTGCCTCGAAGGTAATACTACAAAGCGTGTTCTTTCCAAGAATCAATTTTCCCGGTGAACGCACTCATGGCCACAGTTAGTGGGCTTGCGAGATACAGTTTCCCTGGTCCAGAACGACCTTGGAAATTTCGATTGATTGCTGAAACCGTGACTTGTTCTGGAGTAATAGAAACACCTGGTCCAGCGCCAATACAAGCGCCACATCCCGGATCGATAAGATTGACACCAACATCGAGGAAAAGCTGATGCCATCCCTTTGAAACTGCAACATCTTTGACAACACCGGAGCCATATTGGATATAGAATTCAACACCCTCTCGAACAGTCAGCCCAGAGTCTTTTGCAGCTTGGCAGACCTGAGCATAGTAGGCAATATCGTCTATTTTTCCTGCAGTACAAGATCCACCGTAAGCAATATCAATCGAAACCTCTCCGATTTCATCGATGTATGCTCCGTTCGTTGGATCGCTTGGAATTCCCTCGTCTGGATTTCCAGGGTGTGCAACCATTGGGCGAATGGAAGAGAGATCGATGTGGTGTACTCCACCGTGATACACCGCGCCTTCATCAGGAGCAACAACTCGTTGCCTTTGCTGGGTCATGTTGAGGTGAGGCATTTGCATTTCCATCCAATTGAACAGAACATCATCTGCTTCACAAATCCCAGTTCTTGCTGAGCATTCAGTGGCCATGTTGCATAGTGTTGCTCGTTCATCTGCTGAAAGTGATTTCAGTCCAGGCCCTCCAAATTCCATTGAGCGGTTTAATGTCAGTTCTTTTCGGGCATGGTCTGCGAGAATAAAGAGGATGACGTCCTTCGCTGTGCAACCATCGGTTAAGGATCCTGAAAGTTCAAACCGAATTGATTCTGGGACCTTCACGAATGTAAAGCCCGCAGATACGAGATTTGCATATTCAGTGGCTCCAACGCCCCAAGTCAACGCATTTGATGCGCCTCCCATGCAGGTGTGTGAATCTGTGGCTTGGATGAAATCTGAGACTTCGATGAATTCCTCGCGCGCAACTTGATGACAAATCCCAGGCGATACGCCATCAACAGCCGAATAATCACGGACTCCAGTATGCTTTTGAAATTCGTTTTGTAGTCTCCTCAGGGTTTCGACCTTATCCATAAATGGAACAAATTTTGGATTGTGATGTGCATAGAGCAAATGGTCTTCAAAAACTCCAAACTTCTTTGGATTCATGAGTTGGTAATCATCACCGTATGTTTCTTGGAGGAATGTATGGACCTGGGCTGTGGTGAATTCATGAGAATAGCCGCCTTGAACTTGAGCGATAACAGGGTCTTGTGGTTGGACGCATGCTCCTTCTGGCTGTCCAACGAGATTCCGAGCAATGATTTTCTCTGCCATGGTCATAGGTCGTTGTTCACTTGACAATTCTGGTAAAGAGAGTCGGCCATCTTTCAACTGCTTCGAGAATTCAAACAGTCCTCCGGATTCAAGTATAAGCGCAGTTACTTCATCGTATTGTTGTGTGAATTCTTCTAACTGAAGCGTCTCCCCATCTTGTAATCGCTTGAGCATCTCATGGTTGCCCATCAATTGTCCAAGGTTGATGTTGTTACGTTCATGAATCGGTGCAAATGAGGCAGCAATTACAATCCGAATACCTGCCCATCGCTCGCATTGAGCCGCAGTTTCCCGGCTTGAACCAGTACCTTTTCGTTGTCCTGATACGATGACTTCGAATCCACCATCAATCAATGCATCCTCATTGAATACGCGAATGCCATTTTGCATGAGGCCAGCATATGCATTTTTTGCAATCATTGCAGGGTCGTGATCGAAACAAACCCAAGCAGGTGTCATCACATCCGTGTTGATATCGTCAAGAAGATCTCCGACCTCCAAATCTTCCATACGAAGATTTAATCCCTCATACAACTGTTTTCGGATAAGATCGAGATCCTTGGTGAGGAATAGCGTCCTCTTTCCGGCGGTTAGAGAAACTTCCCTTGCCATCCCTGTCATGTTCATCCCCGAATCTTCTCAGAAGGCTTTGGTGTTTAACCAATTCGTTGCATAATCCTCAAAAAAAGAAAAAGTGCCGAAGGGAAGGTTTAAAAAAGGCTTGCCAATGGTTCAAATAACTGTTTCTAAATCTACATACGAGGTGGATATTATGGATGATCAGCAAGTTGAAGATATTGTAAAGTGCCCAGAATGCGGCAGCAGAAGCCTAACGAGAGACGAAACCCGTGGGGAAGTAACCTGTGATGACTGTGGTCTTGTACTCGAAGACAACGTTATCGATCAAGGTGCAGAATGGCGTGTTTTCTCTCCAGAACAAGGAGACCAAAGAGCACGTACCGGTGCACCAATGACCGTTATGCTCCACGACAAAGGTCTGTCTACAGACATTGATTGGCAAAACAAGGATTACTCTGGAAAGACCATCAATTCCCGTTATCGTTCTCAATTCTATCGAATGCGTAAGTGGCAGAAGCGAAGCCGTGTAAGTAATGCAACAGAGCGTAACCTTGCAATGGCTCTAGCTGAGCTTGACCGTATGGCAAGTCGCCTCGAACTCCCGAAGACAGTTCGAGAGGCAGCAGCAGTCAATTACAAGAAAGCGGTCGATAAGAGACTCATTCGTGGACGATCAATCGAAGGAGTCGCTGCAGCATCTCTCTACGCTGCATGCAGACAATGTGGTGTTCCAAGAACACTTGATGAAATTGGACAAGCATCCCGAACCGGCCGAAAGGAAATTGGCCGAACATACCGTTTCATGGTACGTGAACTCAAGATGAAAATCATGCCAACGGGTCCTGAAGACTACATCTCAAGATTCTGTTCTGGACTAGGTCTTGACTCTGAAGTTGAAGCAAAGGCGTATGAATTGATCAAGGCAGCTCAAGAAAAGGAACTGACAAGTGGCCGAGGACCTACAGGAATCGCTGCATCGATTATTTACATCGCTTCCGTTCTATGTGGAAAGCGTAGAACTCAACGTGAAGTGGCTGAAGTTGCTGGTGTTACTGAGGTTACGATTCGAAACCGATACAAGGAATTGATTCAGAACCTGAACATCGAACTCGATATTTAATCAGAAGAGGTTTCTCGATGGGTAAGAGTCGGGATATCATTGCGGAAGCCACATTTGAAGTGGTTGCTACGCAAATGGTTGAAGCATTGGAACGTGGAACACTCAATTGGCCACTTCCGAATCCACCAATAACCGATCCAGACTTCCCAGTCAGAATGCCTGAGCGAGACCAAGATCTCATTTCGCAAGGGTTGTCAATGCTCCATGCAGATGTAGGAATGTTTGATCGCCATTTGGTTACGATTGTGGACTTGATCGTTCCACATCGAATGAATTTGAGCGATGACCCGTTTGAAATTCATCAAAAGTGGCTTGCTCGTCGAACCAACGATGTTTCCCAACGTATGTTGTTCTGTATCGCTACGGATTGGCTCGCACAAGCCTTTGACGCATCAGCTCCGAATACTGATCGATGGTGGCTTGCCATTGCTCTTATCAATGGATTAGCAACTGTCCCTTATGGACAACCAATTCATCAAGGCTACCACCTCATAGAATCGGTAGCACTTGCTGAACGGCCAGGAACTTGGCATACTCAGCCCGAGGATGGCCCACAGAATTTAGGCTGGAATCCCCACGCAGTTGTTCCAAGAACAACCTCAGTCATCGCCCATGATGCTGGCGTTAATGCTGCACGGTGGCTTCTCGATCAACTTGAGAACGATGTCCTCGAACGACGCCTTCTGTTGATGGAATGGGTTCGATTACTTTTGGAAAGACCAGCATTAATTGAGCCTCTCGGCTTGTTTGAACTTCTTGAAAGAAGAGCAAATGACGAGCATGAAGAAGTTGCTTCAAAAGTTGTTATGTGCCTCGCGAAACTGGTCGAGAACGACCAAGAGCGCGGGTTGTCAATCGCTAAAGTTCTTCATGAAAGGAAAGAATTACTCCTTCGACGCTCGATGGCAGATGTTCTGACCCGTTTGTTTAGACGCGTTGGATGGGATGCAGTCCCTTTCCTCGATTCGATGCTTCAAGATGAAGACGAAAGCGTTCTTGCAGCAGCATCAGCAACAGTTGGAGATTTGAAATTCCTCGATGAAAACGTTTGGGCAGATCGTTTGCAAGAACTTCATGGACACAATTCGTCCATAGTTCGTAGAAACATCGTCATCAGTCTTCGCGATTATGTTGAGAAATTTCCAGAAGATGAACGAAATCTCATTCCTTCTCTTTGGAATGATGGCGATGAAGTTGTTCAAATTCGTCTTCGAGAATTGTTGATGCGAATGGACGAGATTGACCCAATGCGATTATCTAAGCACATTCCACTCCTCAGGGAAGATCGCCTACAAGCACTATGGGATTCTATGGATGCTCGTCGTGATGAACGCAGTGCTCTGTGGAAAAAATGGATCGCTGGTGACAGCGATGTTCCTGAACCAATCGAAATAGTGCCTGAAAGTCACGTGAGTTCAGGCGAAGAACCAACAGAACTGCCAGATCTCCGCGACGCTTTGGACATGCTTGATGATACCCTCGGATATCTCGATTAATGTATTCACAATAGTGCGACATCCTCTTATGTCTGCGAACCAACAGAGAACTATGAACCTGAAAATTTGGTTTGTTTCCTTCCTCTTAGTAGTGATGCTACCGGTTGGAAACGCCTCTGAACAGACAGATTCTACCCTTGAAGCTAGGAATGTTGATGCCCAATACATGCCAGATTTGGAAGTCACAAATATCTCATGGAGAAACATTGCAACTACGGATGGACAATTATTAGACGAATTAAAAATGGCAACGTATGAAGTTCATCGATCTAATACGATGTTTCAGCCAGGATTTCAACGTGAACTGACGTTGATTGCGTCGGACATCCCCGCTTGTTATTCGACTGACTTGAATGAAGAATGCTCTGGAAAGGCGCATGCTTTCCGATTTGACCCCCCTCCTGGTTCCGTTAACCAACGGTTCATTCACTATGCCATCGTAACTATTCTTCGCGACGGTACGGTAACAGATGCCGTCAACTTAGGCGTATCACAAACTCCGCATGGCCATGTAGAGGACACTGCTTCAATCCAATCGCCAAATGATCTCACTGCAGAGTATGATATTTCCAACCAAACAACATCGTTCTCATGGCGCCCTGCTTGCTCAGGTTCAAATTTCAATTACACCCTCTATCAACATAATCAGCCCGCTACAAAATCAACATGGGATGGAATGCAGAAAACGATTGTAACCAATACAATCCCTCCAACCGCCTCCGAGTACTCTTTGGACTGGATGAATGAGTCTGTTGAACAATCAGTTTACTATACTCTAACTTGCCTTTACCCTCCTTATTGTATTGATGGTGATTGCTATCCTGGTTCAGAAGACACCCGGCTCTACAGTGGAAATTCTCTTCTTGCCCCTGTAATTGAGGATAATCAAGTGCCGATTTATTCAGGAGCACTTCTGGCCGAACACGATTTTGATAATTCCAATACAGTACTACAATGGGCGAAAGTGACGCAAAAGGATATCTCATCGATTCGGATATATCATTCCACCAACCCAATCTCATCTGTTATGCAAGAGGGAGTAACGACCATAGCAGAATTGCCTGCTGATTCCGTTGAATTCATTCATCAATTACCATCTGATTGGATGACTACATCGTATTATGCTCTTGGCTTGGTTGATAATTCAGGCAACATACAAATAGATAATTTCGAAGTATTAGGGAAGGTTGGACCAATTCTAGAACGAATGCTTCCCATCTCAATTACTTCGATGAATGTCGAAGCACAAAATGCAACGACGCTTTTCATATCTTGGGAACTTCATCCACTCTTCATATCAGGCGATGCAGTTTTGTGGGAATCGTCACTCACAACACCAGACCTTTCAGTAGAATGGAGTGAGGTTTTGAGACTAAACCCCGCTGAAGGTGAATTCCATTACTCGATCGACCAAGTTGAACGATCATGGTATGCTCTAACATTGGAGGGAACATGGGGCTCTTCGAGCAATACTCACGTTGATGACAGAATTGAAGCGAATACGAACGCTTTCTATCTCCTTCCGCAGTTTGAATCAACTGACGAAACAAATCAAGAAGATACATCAGAAGAAGGAAAAATAGACTTGCCTACCTTTGAAATTACGTTGTTAGAATCAAATCGGTCAATAAAGAATGGAGATTGGGTGACGCTTTCATCCCAAACAAATTCGACACATGAGTTTTCATTCTCTTCCAAACAAAACGATTCTACCTTCCGCTGGACAAATGCGCTTAACGACGATCCTTTCTGGTACGGCGCATCATCATCAGATGGTATTTTGACGATAGCCGTTGATTACCCAGTCAAATTAATTCACATAGAATCGACAAATGCGAATGGAGAAATTGATATTGTACGAGTAGGTATTGATTGGAATTACGTAGAATCGAGTAAGCCTGTTGATGTGGAAAATCAAACTGTAACAGACGAGAAGAAATCCTCATCTGAAGAACAAACAATATCGCCATTCCTGCTGATCATGATCTCACTTATGGCTGCTTACATCATATTTCTTCAAGTCCAAAGAAGGCCCGAAAAGCAACTCTTCCATGAGGAAGAGTGATCATTCTTCTTCTCTCAATGGTCCTTGAGAGACGAGGTACGCATATGCCCCTGCAAAGCACGTAAGCAGGCCAATCAATGCTAGAATGAGTGGCGCTGGGACAGGTAATGAATCACCAGCTGAGGTGTTTCCAAACAACCAAGAAGAAAAGAGGAAGCCAATTCCAGCCAGGAGGACATGTTTCCAAGATGTTTCCGGATTCTTCCATTTTGCAATTGCAGGAACAACACCAGACGCTGCAAAGGTTTGCTCATACCAGAAAAGGTACATGAGTATGAGCCCAAATAGGCCACTCATCCCTCTCGAAAATGACGCATCAAGCCATGGGCCTGCGGGTAGAAAGTCGAAGAATGAGAACGAAAGTAGCAAACAACCAGCCGCTAAAAGCAGATGCTTTCGTTCCACTGACATGAACCTTCGACGAAGAACACGCTTGATAGCCTGTCGCTTTCAAGCCTGTACATGGGCAGAGTTCTGGATGCTGTCATCGTTGCCGCAGGGATGGGTACACGGATGTTGCCAGTCAGCGGCTATGTAGCCAAAGAAATGCTCCCCCTTGTCGATGTTCCAGTCATGCATCATCTCATCCTCGAGGCACGTGCAGCTGGCTGTAATCGAATCCATATCATTACTTCACCAGCAAAGGATTTCTCTTCTCTTCTTGAAAATATCAACTCTAAGTTTCCTTCATTTTCAAACGACCAATCCCTCCTTAATCCGATAGGTGAAGCAGAATATTTTGTTCATCATCAGCATGAACAATTAGGTCTTGCTCACGCCATCTCTATGGCTTCCTCGTCTATATCTGGGCCGTTCCTTGTTCTTCTTGGCGATAATATTCTCACGTCCAATCATGCTTCTCTTTCGTCCTTTGAGCCATCCACAGTTTCCAAGGAGTTGGTTTCACTGTATCAAAAAACAGGATGTGCATGTGGCTCTGTTTACGACGTTGGACATGAATCAGTCGATCAGTATGGAATTGTTTCACTCGATGGAGATCGAGTTCAGTCCATTGTCGAAAAACCAAACAAAGAAGACGCGCCCTCGACTCTTGCTTTTTGTGGACGTTACATCTTTACCAAGGATTTCTCGACCTTACTCAGCCAGTACCCAGTTGGGGAGCATGGTGAACTGCAATCGATCGCAATTCTAGAACATTGGATGAATGAAGGGAATCTTCGAGCCCACGTCTTAGATTCAACAGTTTCTTGGTATGATTCAGGAATGCCATTTGTATGGCTTACATCGCAAATTGACCACGCATTACGCCGTCCTGAGTATGGTGAAGAGTTGGCTGCATGGTTGAATCAGCGCTTGAATCAATCTTGACCAGGTTTCCAGAAAGTAAGCGGTTCTGGACGTTCTCGTCGCATCGCCCGCTTTGCTAAGTGATCAGCTCGTTCATTCCAACGATGCCCCCGATGTGCTCGAACATGGTCCCAGGACAAGTCTCTCATCGATGCAACTTCGTTCCATAATGTCTGGACTCGTGCAGCAAGTTCCCGATTTGCCTTGGCCTTCCATGCACCAGCTGCGATGTTTCCAGCGTATTGGCTATCCGCGCGTATACGAACAGGGTCATCATTTTCTTCTGTAAGAAGCCAACGAAGAGCTGCAAAAAAACCTGAAAGTTCAGCGGTATTATTTGATCCGACTTCAGCACCAATGAATTCAGGCTCAGATGCTGATGTGACCACAGGTCCATGCAATTCCGTTACGACATCTCCGCTACCACGGCCTAGACCTGAATCGCCCAATATGACGACAAAACCCCAACCTGCTGGCGTTTCCGCATCGACATTTTGGTTTCCGTCACACGACCCATCGACATACAATGTAAGTCGAGTCGGATCTGGCAACGTATTCACTCGCCAATCATACTGCGGTAATCATCAGCAGACATGAGTCCAGATACAGCCTCTGGATTTGACAAGCGCATCTGAACAATCCAACCATCTCCATAGGGGCTGGTGTTCATGAGTTCGGGAGCATCCTCCAGTTCGACGTTTACTGCGGTGAGTTCTCCTGCAAGTGGTGCAAAGATTGGAGATGCAGATTTAACGGATTCAACAATAGCAAATTCACCCATGTCGTCGACAACATCTCCCTCTTCTGGAAGTTCAATGTATACGATGTCCGTTAGAGCATCTTGAGCGTGATCAGTAATTCCTATCGTGGCAATGTCTCCATCCATTCGAATCCATTCGTGTTCTTTTGTGTAATATAACTCAGCAGGAATTTCACTCATAGTCTTACCATTCTACGCCAAGCAGAGGTAGGGTATGAATCAACCGCTTTTGTCTATTCAGATTCAGTCAACTCGTTTGTGAGAACATTATGCTCTAGTGATGCCCATGCATCTCCAACGTTTGCTTCTCGCTTTGTCTCAGTGATATCGTCATGGACTCTGTCAGTCATCTCTTCATCGGATTCATCTGGAAATCGAGAAGAGAAACTTCCGCTCGTAAAGCTAAGACCGACCATACCTAATCCAAACACGAGGAAGAGCCATCCAACATCCAATGAGGTGAGGGTGAATCGATCGTTAGAAAGTCCGATTGCGAAAACGAATACCAGGCATAATCCTGTTCCCAAGAGAAGTTTCCTGGCACGTTCTGCTGGCGTCATGAATGTAACCAAGAGCGTCATCGGTATGAATCCAGCGCAATCAGTAGGTTTCACGCATCAACTTGTGAATCTTGTACGGTAGAAGGGCTCTGTTGACAGGAGTCACTTCGAGAATACGTCCATCGTCTCGACGTCGAATGTCTTGTAACAATGGATGGCGACTTTTCTTGTGAAGGGTGAGAAGCGTAGGCTTGTCAACTTCCAGTGCACTTCGTACGGCATTAACGAAGGCTTCTGACTCAACAGCAAATTTACCAATCTCATCAATAACAATTACTTCACAATGCTCGATTGCGAATTCGATAGCGGGTACTGCGACTTTTTCTAGTCCTTCCGTGTCAAGACCGTATCCGAGAACACGCAATCTGGAGTCAATTTCCTTGTGAGCAATTGTTGCGGTTTCACCTGTTACAATGTTACGAACACTGTAGCCTAAACGCTCACTTCCATCGAGGATTGGTTCGGTGCAAATACCGCCAATAATCTCTGTTTCAGTACCAGAATTCCTTGCAGCCATTTCACGAGTTCGCTCATCTTTGAGCATGGACAGAACCTTTTCCATAACAGCAGATTTACCGCTTCTTGGTAAACCAGTGATGCCAATCTTAGGATGAATGCCCATACGTGACTCTCCTATGATTGCTTACAGCGTTCTTTTGTGGCGGGGTTCGTGATATAAAACATCGTATTGGATGAATTCCAATTCGTCTGTTTGCTTGAGACTGTGAATACACCAGTAATCAATCCATCATGATTCCAGATACTTCTTTGACAGCGTCTAATTGAAGAGGAAGCATCTCTAATTCGTAATTGTTTACGTTATTATTCGCAGACCATGCCTTTGCCCAATCATCAAGATCTCGTCGATTGAGTTGTTGGCACATCCACTTGAGAGCATTTTCGAGATTTCCTTTCGTTGCAGTAAGGCGGTTGAGAATAGCTTGGTTCATTTCGATGTGGTTGACGCTATTTCCAAGGATACATCCCTTTGGAATAACAGCCCAGCGAAGCCTTCTTTCCTGATGAGCATTAACGATGGCTTGACATGCGAGGCGAGGTCCATATGATTGAATTTCAGTCACTCCTGACCACATAGCAAGTTGACGTTCATTTGCACGGGAGGGGATGTCCTTGCGGAATGCAGGATGGCGGATGTAAACAGAGCCATCTTCGTCTTCTGTGAAGTGAACTCCACGAATGAATGGGCGTGAAGCTCTTGCTTTGTCCCAGCTTGTGATGTTGCTTGAATGAGCTGTTTGATCGATTTCTCCAACGCGAACCTTGACAGTCTGTTCTTGAGTTGCAAGCCAATGGTCACGGTCACCGAGACGAGGTAATTCTGACATATTGTCGAGGATATTGAGAATGTGTTTTCGCTCGATTTGATCTCGAGGTAGTCTTGGAACGGCCCATGTATTGCGAGCCCATTGAACCCATCGAGTTCTTGGAAGGGCGAAAGACGGGACACGTGAAGACAAGCCAGTGCCAACTCTTCGTAGATCAGAGCGTGTTACGGGGCCGATTACATTGAGTGTTTCAGTACCATGAGGTGTTGAAGAGATTCCCAATATTGCAACACCTTGTGTCATGCCAGGGAAGAGCAGGTTTGCTTCTTCAATTGCCCATACTTCTCTCCATGAATGCTTCTCAACAAGCAATTTTCTTAGTGGGTGTGAGGATTGTTCGCGAAGTAGACTGTCAGGAGCAACAACGCGCATTTGACCAGTTTCGCTAAGGATTTGCATTCCACGTTCGATAAAGAGCCTGTAGAGGTTGACATTTCCTCTCATTGTAGAGAATCGTGGACCATCATCGTTCTTTAAATTCCTTAGTGTTTCACTGAGATCCTTTCTGCGTTGAGAACCGTCTTCCATGCCTCTAAAACGATCTTTAATTCGCAACCAAGGAGGATTTGCGATAATCAAGCGAGGAGACTGAGCCCATGGCCAATCGTGTTGGAGAGCATCTGAACAAACGACATTTTCTTCAAGGATTTGCTCCACATCTTTACGAGCAACCTTTCCTTCTTGTTCTCCACTCATAGAAACAAGTTCTAATCGGATCGATTCAAGCAGAAGTCGTTTCTTTGTCGATTCAACGACGAGGGAATCAACATCGATTAATTGGAATCCTCTGAACAAACGTAGTGTGTCCTCTTTCTTCAACTCAGCATCCTGTCCTTCGAACAATTCACTGTGCTTTCGAAGCATACGAGCATGGAAAATACCACCGCCACAAGACATGTCCGAGAATGGGAGAGGGATTCCGCTGCTGGTTCTTTCGCCTCGTTCAACGGCTTCAAGAGCATCACTGTCGAGCGTAACTTCTTCTTCAGCAGGAGGGAAATTCAATTTCTTAATGTGCTTCTGGAATCCAGGGGGAAGGTCTGCAAGATGCATGTTTGTTGTTTGTTTCTTGACCTTTGGTTGGATTGTTGTTTCAAGCATTTCTGATGTAATAACAGAATCTGCGAGACGAGGAGGAGTTGGATGTGCTCCTCGAGGAGAGCGGCCATCGGATTCTGCATCGTGACGAGCAAGAAGGTGGTCGAGAACATGTCCAGGGTCAGTCAAAAGATTTGCAGGGAGTGTGGGCCAATCTTCAGGTAACAAAGCAGCAATGGGTTGGTGGGTTTTGAGGGATTCTTCCCACGCAGCCAACCAAATATTGATCTGTTCTGCTCTGTCATTAAGACATCGATCTAATCTTGCATACCAACCGCTGACACCGTTTTGCATAGTCCGCCCCATTCAGTGGGTATTCAATCATGGTTTGAATGTGCCTGTCAAAATCATGAAACCTTTCATTCTAGCGTGTTTTGCTTAGAAGCCGATAAATTCAGAACACTGCTTGCAGTTTGGTGCCATTCCCATCCATTTGAAACCCAGTCAAAAATTTGTTTTAATTCGTCATTGGAAATTTCTGCTTTCTTAGCAATTTGCTTGAGAATCTTCACTTCACGCTTATCATAATCTCCGTCAGCAGCAGCCAACAAGGCTCCATCTCTCAAGACAAAGCGTAAGGTTTGAATCTCGGCATTTTTGAGTAGATTCGAAAGTCGATGCGTGTCATGTAGCCCCTTACGAATTGAGGTTCTTGCTTCTGGATGCACCATTGCGCGTCCCATTAAACCCTCGAGAACTTGAATTTCCTCACGGACAAGTTCACCATCAGCAGCAGCGATAAGAACAAGCAAATCTGCATAACGTGAGCGTTCACTCGCATCTAGATTAGCGACATCGTCGCAAAACATTTCAATCAACCTTGCTGAAGTTTATTGAGCAGTTCAATACCATCTTCCATCCATCCATACCCTTTTTTGGCCCATTCGATGAGCTCATTTACTGCGTTTTCAGCAAGTCCAAGGTGGTCTGCGATTTCTTGAAGAACATCGAATTCGTCACCGTCAATAGATCCATCTGCAGTTGCCATAAGCAAAGCATCACGCAAAGCGAGACGGCCTGATTCGGGGCCAAGGCCCTCGAGACATTCTTCAAGAGTCGGAGGATTCTTCAATGCACGACGTAGTTGATCTCGTTGATTAGGAGAAAGGAGAGCAGTACCTATTCTTTGTTCAAACATTGCTAACTCATCTACAGTAATTTCATCATCGACGCGCGCCATGTAAGCGAGTAGTCGAGCATAAGCAAATCGTTCATCTCGAGGCAAATTATGCAGTGTGTCAGGTAGCATAT
>CAXAHE010000041.1:0-13666 GCA_963968475.1 uncultured Candidatus Poseidoniales archaeon
CTCGATGGAGCTAATTCTTTGTGGGTGAGCAAAGACTCACTTACGTTACAGGAACAGCCTGAAGAGGAACTATTTGAGGTCGAAGACGTTCAAGAACCAGAAGATTCTATGCTCGATTCCTTTGAGTCAGAATACCAAGAGATGGTTGAAGAGAACACTCTTGTTCCAAACGAATTGATGTTGAAAACACTTACCGATTTGCTTTCAAAACTTCTGTCTCCTTCTGGTGACAATACAGTTTCTAACAAGCTCGCAGAAAGCCTACAAACGCTTTCTCGCCCGAAAATAGGGGGCAAAGCAGAACACCCCCTAAAAGTCCAAGTTTTGACATCACTCACGAACGCTGAAACAATTGTGGTTTCAATCGCCCAACAAAGAACGATATCTCCTTCTGACAAACAGTTGTTAGAGAAATTGAACATTAAACGATCAAGGCTTTCTCAAATTTGTAATCGATTGCACAAGGCAGGTATTCTTGATGTAAGGATGGTTGGGAGGTCTCGAATGTTTGGCCTCACTCGAACAGCACTTGCCCAAATGATGGCATGGGGTCTCGTAGGAGGTGATGTGTGATGTCTTGGACAGTTTCATGGTCTTGGCAAGCCCCATCTCGGATTAGTGCAATAGCTGCAATAGATGGCCAACTTGCAGTAGCCTATGGTCTGGATTTGATTCTCTTTAATGAGTCCAATGAGATCCAATGGAAGCAAACAATGCCGTTCAAGGTTCACGCTATTTGTAACGGTGAAGGAACAATTGGTATCTTGGCAGCACACGGTTTCTTTGTCCTGAAAACAGTTGATGGTACCATGCTCCACGAAGGTAGGAGCAGTCCAGGTGGATTCTTGCACCTTCTTCACCGCCCGGGTGGAGGTTGGATTCTTTCCGGGAGAGATGGAAACCTCCATCTATTCGATTCTAATGGAAAAGGAATTCGAAGAATCTCCTCGGGGATTGTTCGAAGACTTGTCGGATGGCTTGATCGGGAACATCTGTTATGGCAATCTTCTGAAGGAGTTATCTTGTGTGGGCAAATAGCCAACCAAGACAAACGCAGAGTCATTGATACAACGGTTTGGAGTTGGTGCTCCTTACTCATGGATGGACGATTACTACTGTTATCTTCAGATGGTCAATTATGGGAAGGAACCCCACATCCATTTGGATGGGATTCCATGGATCGAGTTGAAACAGATTCGTTGGAACCTCTCATGGCGACTAGAGCAGGAGATGGATGGTGGGTGCTTGGAATTGAAGGGCATCTTGACCATTTGGCTACTGAAAACGAACTATCCCGTATAGGAGATGGTATGGAACTTGGCGATTTACTTCTACGATTAGGCCGTAATTCTATGATTACTGCTCGCAGGGATGGATTGACAAGACGTTGGGTTGATCCTGCTCTTGCAGAAGAAGAAAAGCGGCACAGACATCAAGAAGCAGCAGATGCAAAACTTGCTCGTAGTTGGGATGAGCGAAGAACACTATTCCAGAGAGCCCAAACCGCGGAAGATGAAGGTCGCCTTTCACGAGCCATCGAATTGTATGAGGCTCTTGGTAGAAAAGATGACGTAAAGCGTCTTTTAAGACGTCAAAAAGGTGGTGATTGAATGGATCCAGGTAAAACTCTGACCGAAGAACGAGTTGAACATTATCTTTCAATCACTCGAAAAGCCCGTGAAAAAGCCACACCGCTCGTCCAAGAAGGGAGTCCTGAGTCTGAAATGCTCAACATATTGTTGTCAATGGCGGATGACTACTCATCTGATGCTCAATATTTCCTGAAGCAGGGTGATTTCATACGAGCCTTTGGAGCAATAAATTACGCACATGCTTGGATTGACGCAGGAGTTAAATTGCGCTTGCTGGATGGTCATGGCGACGATGTATTGTTCACGCTACCATAGGCTCTGAAGCCTGTTCATTAGAAATCGAATTAACGATCTTCTGAATTGAATCGATTCCACTAAGGATTTCTTGTGCTCGAACTTGAGCAAGGCGGATAAATGGTTGGAGTGATGTCTCCAAGGTGTGTCTCAAGCGATACATATGAGCTGGTCTTCCACGATTGCTTTGATTGATTGCACTGTGGATGACAAGATTCATTTCACGCAGTTCATTTATTGCTATACTCACATCTGGCTGACGTAAGTTGCACTGAGTCTGTAAATTTCTTGATGTTGAGGCTCCATGAAAGTGAAGGCATGTAAGAACGCTTGCCGTATGTGTTTGTATGCCAAGTTGCACAAGTTGTTTGCAAAGAGAGTCATGCAGGATTTTGGTTGTTGTATTGTGAGTAGTTGGTTCATCCATAATAGTCTGATATTGTTACGGTATTTTAAGTTCTCACCTACATGATTGGATATTATTTGGATATAACAGGAGAGCCCATTATAATAGGGTCGGGTATTGAAAACCTCAATCAAAATCTATAGAGATGCTATCAGACGCAACGTCTTTCGATTCATAACTTCAATCACATCAACACTGGATTCGAAGCATCTGCGCTTCAAATTTGCATCAACGGTAAGAAGAGGGATTTCATTTATTCTTGCATGTTCTAAGAGTAAATCATCCGTATGTCCAGATTTCTCCTCAACGATTGTCGATCGCTGAAGGAGGAGTTCAAGCATGATGGTATTTCTCAGATTTCTTTTTTCTTGAATGAGGGTAAGTTCTTCCAATACTGAAGGTAGGAGTATGAAGTGTGGAGGTCCTATTATTGAAGACAATGCGCTGTCAATATTGAGCCCAGCATCGATCAATGCAACCCAGCCGCAGGCATCAATGAGCACATCGCCCATGATATCATCTCACTGGATGGTCCCGTGACCAATTAATCTCCATCTTGCGCCAACTCTTCTTGAGAGTGAGACACGTTGGCCTTCATCAGCACAGATAGGAAGTCGTAGGTGGAGCATTGCTTTTCCTTTCTCAGCACCCTTCACGACACCTACTGATGTGGAAGTTGCTACGTTTACCATCAACATCTCATTGTTTCGAAGAGGGTATATTTTGTCAGCTCCTTCTCCATCACCTGAAACCATGGTATCCATCAGCTCCACTGTGATAGAACACTCAGTTCGAATTGTGGGTAATTCTCCCTTCTTGGCAAGAACTTGGCCAGAGAGGTTATCCGCAGTTGTAATGGAGGGGTCGAGAAGAGTTCCAAGGCCACACAGACCCCCAGCCATCATGACGTCGCGCTTTCCGCCACCGCCTTGCATGCTTGTAATGGTAGTTTCAATGGGTTCCCATCTTGTCTTGTTTCCTTGTTCGATTTTTCTTCCTGGTCCAATGATGATTTCATCACCTTCTCTGAAGGCTCCCTCGACAATTGAACCTCCAATGACACCCCCAGTCAGTTTGGCAGGGCGTGTGCCTGGTCGATTTACATCAAAGGAGCGAGCGATATGCATTACTGCTCGCTCGTCTTCTTGACGGTTTGGAGTCGGGATTGTTTGCTCAATTGCTTCGATTAGGATGTCGAGGTTTACATCATGGTGAGCAGATACTGGAATAACAGGTGCATTTTGAGCAATTGTCCCCTCTAGAAATTCTTTGATTTCTTTGTAGGATTCCATTGCTCTTTCTTTGGTGACAAGATCAATTTTGTTTTGAACAATAACGATGTTCTTGATTCCCGCAATTTCCAATGCCATGAGATGCTCTCGTGTTTGTGGTTGAGGGCATGTTTCATTTGCAGCAACCATCAACATAGCGCCATCCATGATGGAAGCCCCGGTTATCATAATCGCCATCAGTGTCTCGTGACCAGGTGCATCGACGAATGATACAACTCGTTGAAGTTCAGAATCAATATCCTTGCCACCCTCTGGTCGGCGGCCTGTAGCATAGTATTGGCCTGATTCAGTTTTGTAGAATGCTGTATCGGCATAGCCTAATTTGATTGAAATACCTCGACGTCGTTCTTCAGAATGCGTATCGGTCCAAACTCCAGAAAGAGCTTGTGTAAGAGTTGTTTTTCCGTGATCAACGTGTCCAACAAGGCCAATGTTAACTGTAGGTTGGGATGGAAGCGTTCTTGCCATGCTTCCATTCCTCCTTGTTCAACGATGACCCTCTCGGGTTTCACTCCGCAGGTGCCGCGCCTTCGCCCGCACCGAGCAATGTGTCAAGTCCGATGTTTCCTGCATCGACAACTTTCAGATTGATTTGACGTGTGTCTTGAGTGATTGTGTTTCCACGGAATACTCTGCGCATTCGCATTCCTTCAGGCTTGTAACGGAAACGCTTCTTTTCACCTTTCTTGGTTTTTGAGACAAGGTAATGTCCTTTGAAACCAGTTGAAGCAGTAACAAGAATTGCTTGTCGGGAACCGCCTTCGAGGTCACGACGCATTGGAGTGCCAGTTTTGTCTGAACCTCCAGTAATTTCCAGTTTGTAGCCAGTGAGGAGTGATTCTCCTTCGCCGACGAAGACACCTTCGATAACATCGCCGATCTTCTTTCCGAGTAATTGAGCATGGTTTGTACCTGAGATAACCGTCTTGTATGACGGGGAGTACGTCTTTTCCTTACCACCAGTCGTGGTTCGAGTCAACTTGGTTGTGGTGTCATTGACCACTGCAACAAATGAGTTTCCTTCAGCCATAAAGCATTCCTCTAGCAACTTAGCGACAAACGACCCCTATTTAGCCTCACCGCATTAGATTCATTCATCACTGATTCAGTTTTTTGATGACGCGACCTTCAATTCTGCCAGCAACATCCATTGGAAGGGCATGCGGCATCGAGATATGAGTCGTTCTTCCGCGACCATCACCAACAGTATCTACACGGGTGTCAATAATACTCAATCCTTCAATTATTTTGAGATATTTCCAAACTGTTGTGTGGCTTCGAGGCTTTACTTCATATTCTTCACAAACAACCGCATACATCGATTCGACGTCTTTACTTGTCATGAATTCTGTTTTGCGCAGACGTCGGCAAATGCCTAAAAGAACCAGCATAGAATGGCCTTTTAATTCGTCAAGAACATCTTCAGGCATGACTTGAGGTATGGATTTAGCACGTGTTTGAACGTGTTCTGGTTCAATCATGGATCTCCCATCAGACTCCGCATGTTCAACAGCACCATTGAGTAATTCGATGACTTGACGAGCATCGCCAGAAGGTGCTGCAGATGTTGCAATGAGTTTGAGAATTTCTTCAGTCCATGATTGTGAATTTAGGGAAGCTTCTGCTCGTTGGCGAGTAATCGCTAGCAAGCCGTCGTAATCGTATGACGGAATTGGCAAATGATTCGTATGGCCAAAGCGAGAGATGACTGCATTTTCGAGTACATCAAGAACCTGCTCTTGACTGATTAGGATAAGAGATATTGTGCCACTGCCTTCTTGATCTTCGTCAATGCGAAGGAGTTGGTAAATCAGGTCATTTCCTGATTTCCGTAGTAAGTGATCAACCTCATCGAGTACGATAATCAGATGTCGTTCATTTGAACGTAATAGGCGTCGAAGGCTGTTCAACAATTCGCCCATTGAAAGTCCTCTGTCTGGATGTCCTGCATCTAATGTCTGAACAATACGTTGCGCAACTCGGACATTTGTTGTTGCATTCCTACAATTGATGTGAACACTTCGAATTTGACGTTTATTCCTTAGATGATGTTCAATATCGCGACAAAAAGTCCTAGCGAGTAAGGTTTTACCACTTCCAACAGGCCCGGTTATGACAACGTTTGAACTACTATTCGGATGGGATATCGAATGAAATTTTGCAGCGAGGTTACTTTGAATATCTTCGCGACCCACCATTGTTTCTGGTATGAAATCAAAATCCAATGGGCCGGGGTCTAGAAGGATAAGACCAGAACCAATTCGATCAAGGTAGTCGCTCATGCTGATTGGCTCTTGTCGCCAACCGTTCTTGAACACTCGTACTCAATCAAGAATGAAAAGTAGAGTCTCAGGGTATCTCATCAAATTGATATCCCATTTCCCACTTCTTTTCGCCAAGGGCTACTTCAAGTTCGTAAGGAGTAATCAGTGGTTTAGCATATCTGACCGCATCATCAATAGCGATACGTGGACAAGCGGTGTTCACAAAAGCATCTACTGGATAGAAGTCAATGAGTTCTGGCCCAACGTGTTCTAAAGCGAGAAGATATCCCTTCTTTCCATGCTTTTCAAGGAGCCTTTTCATTCGAAGAGCGAGTGTTCTACGCATTTGCCCGGGCTTTTCTCCAATCAAAATCCCAAACCGATTTGCGTCCATTGAAGACATGATCAGTCCAGAGCGTTGTCGAAGAATACGCTCAATACGTTCAAAGGACATTTCGATTGCATCTCCAGAGTAAGGGTCGAGCATAGCAAGTGGTTTTCCTGTATGTAAAACCAGACCAATTGGATGGAAATCCCCGCTACCGAGGAAGAGGTAATGCCCAATTGTATCATCATCGCCGGAATAATTGCACCCAAGAACTTGGCCAGGGAACGTCAAACGTGCTCCGCCCATTGGTATTGTTACATCATATCCTGCTTTTTCGAGACGATCATGGAAATCAGGTAAAAGATGGAGGTGTTGGATGCTTCCTACGAGTCCCAATTTGGTGTCCTTTAGTGGAGTCATTCTTCCAACAGCGTCCATAAATCGCTCTTTAGCTTCTTCTTCAGAAAGGTCAGTATCGACATTTTGATTTTCCATTCTGCCCCTGGCAATGGCAAGATGCTTGTTCAACATCGGAATGACCGGGGCCAAGTCAGGATCTCCATCGTATGTGACGTCAATAAACTGGGTCGGCATACCTGATTCTATATTCATTTGAGAATGACCCATGTGAGCCACTAATTCAACGCCCATCATTTGCATTTTATCATGAACAAGATCGCAGGCTCCATAACATGGGTCTGCTGCTAGAACGACTTTTGCACTTGAAGCAGTTTCAATTTCATCCATCATTTCTAATGCCTGCATTTTCAATCCTTCAGGGACTTGTAAGGCTACAAGGCGATGGTCATTTTCTTGAATACGTCCAATTAATTCGTCGAGTTTGAAATCGTGTCTGTCTAGGTCCATTATACCACCTCGTCAAGAAGAACTATCTTTGCCCCGTCCATTGTTAATCGAACAATAGAAGAGATATCGATAGTTGGATATTTCTTTTTGAGCATCTCAAGACCAGGGCCTTTTTCAACAACAGCCACAATAGTTGTGACGCTTGCTCCTGCTCTTTGGACACCTTTGATGACTGCATCAAGGGTACCACCAGTCGAAAGTACATCATCGACAATGGCAATTGATTCTCCTGGTTTGATATCGTTGAGATACATACTTCCTTTTGAATAGCCAGTATTTTGATCGATGACAATCTCGCCATCAAGTCCATATGAACGCTTTCGAGCAACAACTTGTGGTAATCCAGTTCGTAGAGAAAGAGAAGAAGTGAGCGGTAAGCCCATGGCTTCGATACCGAGTAGCAAGTCGATTTTACTCCAATCAACTGAATCAAACACAAGGTCGACTACTGCTTGGAATACATCTGCTTCGAGTCGAGGCACTCCGTCTGTAAGTGGATGGATAAAGTAAGGGTAGTCGCCTTTCCAAACAACAGGGGCCTCTTTGAGAGAGGTTGTTAGTCGCTGAATAGCATCGAACATGATTCCACGTCTTTGCTCAAATCTCAGCGAGGTACTCGACGTATTCATCCGGTTCGAGTAGGTTCTCCATGTCCAATTGGAATGGTTGTAGGACTAGAATCCACCCTAAATCATATGCGGATTCGTTGACGAGATCGGGATTAATTTCAACTTCTCCGTTTACTTCAGTGATTGTTCCAGAAAAGGGGGCGCTAAAGGCTATCTTTTCTTCACCGGTCCATAATGAGAACATATCTTGTCCTTCATCCACGACGGTTTCAGCCTGCGGAAGTATTACGCGGAGTACTTCGCCAATTTCTACACCGAGAAACTCACTAATACCGACCATAATCTTCTCATCATCTTTTTCTTGGTACCATAAATGGTCAATCGAATATTTACGATTGTGGGCTATGTTAAATTCAACGACTTCTTCATCCAAGTCACGTCACCTACTCGCGGCTATTTCAACTCCTATTTGAACCATCGCTATTTCTGATGTGACACGGTGATTACACATTCATTAAGTGAGATGCGCCCTTGCGTTGGATTGGTGAGAGTTTGGATTACAAATCTACAGACGAACAAGACATGATTCGAGAAATGGTTCGAGACTTTGCCGAATCAGTTTTAGCTCCAACAATCGAACACCGAGATAAACATCAAATCCCTCCATCAGAGGAATGGTCCCAGTTCATTGAATACGGTCTCCAAGGCGTTACCATCCCCGAAGCATATGGTGGTTCACCAGTCGATGATATCTCGGAATCTATTATAGTTGAAGAACTTGCAAGAGTCGATCCTTCATTTTCGGTAATGTACTGTGTTCACGTAGGCTTGTGTGCCAAAACGATAGCACTTCATGGTGATGAATATCAAAAAGAAACTTATCTAAAGAGACTCGCAGCAGGCGATGTTGGTGCTTACTCACTTTCGGAAGCCGGGGCGGGCACCGATGCTGCAGCCATGACTTGTAAAGCAAAACTTTCAGATGATGGAACACACTATGTTCTGAACGGCGAGAAGATGTGGGTTACGAATGGAGCACAAGCCAAAATCATTGTTCTTTTTGCAAAAGATGTCGATCACCCCGACTATGGTGTCAAGAAGCATGGTGGAACAACTGCGTTTATTGTTGACTCTTCTTTCGAAGGATTCACTGTTGGAAAGAAAGAAGATAAGCTTGGAATCCGCTCATCTGATACCTGTACCCTCATTCTCGAAAACTGCAAAGTACCTGTTGAAAATATTTTGAAGGGGGCTGGAAATGGATTCCCAATCGCCATGAATGCTTTGGACAACTCCAGAATCGGTATTGCTGCACAAGCCCTTGGAATTGCTCAAGGTGCTTACGAAGCATCGCTCCGCTATGCTCACGAAAGAGAGGCTTTTGGCAAACCAATCGCACATCACCAGATGATTATGGGTTACCTTGCCGATATGGCTACAAAGATTGAGGCATCTCGCCATCTCGTTTACAAAGCATCTTGGTCAAAGCAACAACACTACGAGCATGGAGGTCCACGTCATTCGAAAGAAGCGAGCATGGCTAAATTGTATGCAGGAGATACTGCAATGTGGGTTTCAGAACGAGCTATACAAATCCATGGTGGATACGGATATACCAAAGAATTCCCTGTCGAGCGGTTTTTCCGTGATGCAAAGATCACACAAATTTACGAAGGAACTCAAGAAGTTCAGCGTATTGTGATTGCAAGAAGTCTTCTGTAATCACTTGTATTCATACGAGTGTACAGAGAAGATAGCCCGCTTTCTACCAATGTTCCAGTTGGCGATGTGAGCATCGATTTCAACGATATGATTCATTTGGAAACTGTTCACAGAATCGTTTGACTCGGGTTGGAAAAGAAGTTCGATTTCCACTGAATCATCATCGACAAGTTTTCCAATGATGGTTTTTCCATTTTTGAAAGACTGTGGGGCCATGATAGTCGATTCAATTTTTTCTATCTTAACTGAAAAGTGATGATCAGTTGTCGATTTTTCTACAGCATCTCTTATCTGGCTGCTCAATTTCATGGAATTCAATGCCTCAATTATTTCCAGATGATTACTTTTTGCGACTGTTGGGGCTTGATCTTTAACTTCAACGACTTTTTTGATTTCTTCCTTTACTTCGTTTGCAACGACCTCTGGAACTTCTTCTAATTCAATATCGAGTTCTTGCATTGATTTCTCAAGTTCTTGTTCAGCAGCCAATCGAGCAGCCTCTTGTTCAGCAGCCAAACGAGCAGCCTCTTGTTCAGTAGCTAAACGAGCAGCCTCTTGTTCAGTAGCTAAACGAATCGCTTCCTGTTCAGCAGCTAAACGAGTTGCCTCCTCTTCAGCAGCCAAACGAGCAGTCTCAGCAGGATCGGGGATTCCAAGAGGTAATCCAATCTGCTCAAAATAGGTGAATAGATCACCAACTGTTACAGTTTTGTCATTGTCGGAATCAAGGAGTGTGAGTAGACCATTGATAACCCAGGCAGGGGGTGATGTCCCTGTAGTCTTTTCCAATGCAGCAGAGAGTTCATGCGGTTGGATAACAGCATCTTTGTTTGAATCAATTGTGTTTGCAATTTCTACTCCAGTCAATCCAGACCCGAGTAGCCAACTTGTGAATTGTTCATTCAGTTGCCCAATCATCGGGTTTGTGGAAACCATTTGTTTGATGTGATTTTGCATTTTTTCTTGAACCATACTCTTAGCAGCAGACATAGTACTCATTCACCCCATTTCGCCGTATGGTATCAAACTGTCTCCTACGGGAATTGAAGTTTTGGCCAATGGGCAAACTCGTCTTCTTGCCAAGAGATGGTGCATAGAAGAGTTTCAATTTGATTTAGATTAGTTAAATTCCGAGCAATCTGTTCACGATGCAACCAGTTCTTCAGTGCACCGAGTTTTGGACCTTGCTGTACGTTTGTTTGAGACATTATCCATTCACCTGTGGCTAATGATTTTGATGAGTTGCTCGTAACCAAAGCCTGGTTTCGAGAAATACGTTGTTGAATATCATCCTTAGAATGGCTGCCTCGATTCAACGGTGCGAAAAGGGCTTCAATTCGAAGATGTTGCTGAGCCCAATCTCCTAGAACATGTCGATGTATACGCAAACTTGAATCGAAGAGTTCTGGAATGTGACCTAGGCAAAGGTGGCGAGAAGTGAGTGTTTTCTTTTCTAAATTACTGAGTTTGAGTGATCTAGCGGCTTCTTCACAGGCAGTATTAGGAGCATCACGGAAGAGTATGACAAGCCTATCGAGTACATCATCACCATCAATTGAGTCGAGTGAAGAAATACGGTAATCATCCAACATCCAGTCGAAATTAAAGATTTGACGAAGGATACCATCATCTGCCATTTGTTGAAGTATTATTGAAGCGTTTTTACCCACAAGGATTCGTTTCAATTCTGACCAAATTCTCTCAGCAGCTATTTTTGAAAGCATACTTCTTGTCGACCTTAATGCATTGGCTAGGCCACGTTCGGGTTTCCAAACACCAGCAACACCTTGGTCCATGAAGCGATATGTCCGCAGGATTCGTAATGCATCTTCTGAAAGTCTTGATTTCGGTTCACCTACGGCACATATCCGCTTTCTTTGTAGATCTTCAAAGCCTCCATATGGGTCATAATAAACGGCTTTTTGCACATCCAAGGCCATCGAATTCATCGATAGATCTCTGCGAGATAAATCAACAGAAAGAGAAAGCCCCCATTCGACTTCATCTGGTCGTCGCCCATCGCCGTATCCTTTCTCGGTTCTAAGGGTGGTAATCTCATAAAAATCGCCTTTTGAACGAAACGTGATTGTACCAAATTTCTCGCCAGTAGGAATCATATCAGGGTATGTCTTCATCTTATCAGGGACCATTGTGGTTGCTAAATCATATTCAACAATAGGTAGTTCAAGTAATGCATTCCTAATTGCTCCACCAACGATCCAAACAGAATGGCCTTCCTCTTCAAACCAATTTACAATCTCTAACAGGCTAGTTGGAAGGTTTCGAACCATCTGTATAAGTTCTGGAGTGAGGGGTTTTGCATTGATGCCACTTGTCGGTTCCATACATCTCCCTCATGTCACCCGTTGCTCAAGTAAGAAAAAGCATTATCCTCTGAATTTGATTGGTTGTGTTATGGCTTGGGATGAATCTGATGTGCGGCTTGTCCCTCTTGAGTGGCTCAAACCCCACGAAGAAATCAAAGTTAAGAACATGAAAAAGTTACTCGATATGACTCTTCGCTGGAATGGATTCACCAAACCCCTAGTCGTTGACAAAACAACTGGAGCAATTCTCGACGGCCATCATCGACACGCTGTTGCAATGCGACTTGAACTTGCTCGGATACCTGTGATTGTTGTTGATTATTTTGAGAATGAATCCATTGACATTGAGTTGTGGCCTGCTTCAGAACTCGAAAAAATCACCAAGCAAGACGTCATAGACATGGCTTTGTCAGACCATTTGTATCCACCCAAAACAACACGGCATAGGATTGCAGATTATTTGCCGCCAATCCATGTGTCTCTCGAAAAATTATCCCTTATCAGCCCTACGACTTCTGAAGAGTCCGAGTAGTCGCTTTCCAGAATCGGTTTCCTTCACAAACAGAAACGGTTGGAGCTTTTGGCTCGGTGATTGGAGTTACATTTAGTTCCTGTACGATTGAGCTTCGGGAATAAAGGATGGTGATTTCTTCCCCTGTATGGCCCTTAAGTGCCGTTTTTAGTTGTTCAGAAGAGGTAATTCGTTGGTCATTTATTGCAATGATTTCGTCTCCAACTTGTAAATGCTCACGCGCAGGAGATTCTTGGAGGTGAGATGATACGAGTAACTTGTTGTTTTGATTACGTACGTTGATTCCGAGCCAACCTTGCTCAAAGTCCTTCCAAGAGACCTTCTCTGTTCCATCTTTACGCTCTTTGGTTTTACTTGATTCGTATGGGATTCCAAAAAGATTGAATGCCTGAATTAAATTCAAGACTCCCTTTTTGGTGGTAAGTTCGTCAAGGAAGGTACCGAGTCTCCTTCCACCTCGGAGTGAAGTCAAAGCCTTTCTGATGTCCTTGTATTGAATTCCTCGATTGCTTTTTTGTTCGACGCTAATGTTGTGCTTATGGTAGAGTTCTGCCATGAGGTCAGCAACTCCAGATTCTCCGTTTGATCTCTTACGAAGTTCTGCATCAAGTGCAAAGATAGACAATTCGCCTTCTAGGTAATAAGAAATTTGAGTCTCTCTCGAGTATGCATGCCCTCTATAGAGATGAATCCATGCTTCATGACTTGCTTCACATAGAGATTGAGAATCGATTCCACTTCGTGAATGATGCCGTTTTAATTTCCTTTTCATGTCTGCAAAGTAATCCTCTTTACTCCAAGCACCGCTTTGCAAACAGATGATGTCTCCAAGCCATGATGTCGTTCCCTCAAACCACCACAGGAGGTCAGAGTTGACCTCTCGTTGGAGATCATAATCAAGGAATTTCTTTGGTCTTAATCGCTTTACATTCCACTTGTGTAAATATTCATGGCTAAAGAGACTCACCAAATCTCTGTATTCTTCAACATTTCCTGGTTGTAAAGCTGTTCTTGGAACCATTGAGGTTTGAGAGTTGGTGTGCTCAAGTCCTCCCCGTGGCCCACCTGTCAGATGTAAGATTGTGTGATAATCTTCTTCAATGATGCCGAATAAAGCATGATGCTCCTGAACAATACGTTTCATGTCATGGATAAACCGTTCAAGCATAGCTGGATGTGGCTCTTTTCCACCAGCGTCCCAAATGTCGAGTGTATGTCTTATTCCATCGATTGTGGTTTCGATAAGGTGATTTGAATTACATTCCGCAATTCCATCGAGTAAATCATCTCGATTTTGTGCTGAATAAGTATGAATATTCATGTCATTGTTCTCTTTCAGTCCAATCTTATCGAGTTGAGTAGTAACTGTCCAACTCTTTGGAAGTTTGAATTCAATTGAATGCTTAAAATTCATTCGTTCGCTCTCTATACCATTCGTAGGTAAAAACCAAGTAAAAGGAGGCATCATATGGA
>CAXAHE010000042.1:0-13653 GCA_963968475.1 uncultured Candidatus Poseidoniales archaeon
CTGCTTCAACTGCGGCGATGTTACATTCCATTGCTTCTTTCCATTGTCCAACCCACGCATCGATATGTGATGGCATATGGACCAAGTGGCCAAATCCGGGCATGAGTGTGCGCAGAACATCTGCAGCAGGTAGAGCACGCTCAGGGTATGGTGACAACTCGAGTGCGTGACAATATAGGTGGCAAAGAGCAGGGTGAACCTTTGCCTCTTCGCTGCTCTCAAAGGCATCTTCGATGACCTTGATGAGAAGAAGAGTGTTGTCATCGATAGGAGTGATTTCACCTGTTGTGGTGTTCTTTTCCCAAAGTTGCCAAGGATTAAGATTCATCAATGCTTCAACGTAGATGGAAGCAACATCGAGATCGCCCGCATATTTTTCGTAGAGGGGTTTCATTGCAACTGCGAAAGCAGCATTCAATTCGGGTGTGTTCCCCATGTTGAGCACAGTAGGGTCCATTTGGTCACGAGCTTCCTTCGTGTGTCGAAGAGACAAAGCATCGATAAGGTCGATTTCTAATTCTGTACATCCATCTTTGTTTGCAAGAGCGAGTTGAATTGAATCATAGCCTGACCCGAGACCAGGTGCCCAGTTGTAACTTGATGAAAGACAGTAAGCAATGCCCCAGTAGGCCATTGCACAGGTTGGGTCAAGTTCAGCACATGCTGAGAAACAAGCGATTGCTTGCTCATGATTATAATTGAGCATGTGGCCAAATGCTTCAACATACATCGCACGTGCTTCTTCGTTAGCGCAGGTAATCGTTGTTGCAAAGAAATAATTCGATGCGTCTCCAAAGTCGTAATCGGTAGGTGCGAGTGACATGGTAGAGCCTGAAATGAAACTAATATAAATCCCATACCTATAATGCATGATTTCCTTTGAGTAGGCGAACTGTTTAAGATTGATTCGTTCAGTAGGCGTGGTATGAACCTCGATACTGCGGCAGCGTGGGCAGAAGTATTCGGACTTGTAACAATTCTTGGTGCTGCTATTTATTCATGGTATCAGATCAAAGAACTCCGTCGATCAAGAGACAGCACAACTGCGATGAACCTAGCAGCGAATTTCCAGAGTGAAGACTTCGTTGTTGGCCTTACTGCGATTATGAACATGAATTTTGATACAAGCAAGTTCGATGCAGGTAATCCAGAAGCGAATTTCAAGGCGTTTCGCGCCCACTTCGGAGAAGATTGGCCAAAGGTGATGACTGTCTTGACCACTTGGGAGAGTATCGGTGTTCTTATCCATCGTGGAGATATGGATTTTCATGCGTTCTATGATCTCTTTTCCGGAGTAATCATTCAGACTTATGAGACTTTTTCCTTCTACTTCGAACCCATTCGGGAACAGGCTGGTGACAAAAATATGGAGTGGTTTATTTGGCTTGCAGATCGTATCATTGAATACGAGAATCAAGGTTCAGGAACGCCTCCTGCGCACATTGCTTTCAAAGGCTGGAAACCGCCTAAGCGCACGGTTTGATTTCATTCGCTCCGACCGTTTGATTCATGTGCCAGCATGCTCTCTTAGACACATGGCAGAGGAACCAAGACGTTGCGATTTGCTGGTCATCGGGGCAGGTCCTGGGGGTGGTTCAGCAGCACTTCATGCATCTCGACTAGGATTGTCAACCCTTGTTGTAGAGGCCGATCCTGAGGTGGGCACCCCAGTCCATTGTGGAGAATGCTTGTCTGACTTAGCTGTCAAAAATCTCGAACTTGAAATCCCTGACCATGTCAAAGCACTCGATGTGAAAGGTATCCGAATAATTTTTCCTGGAGGCGAAAGTAAACTCTTGACGGAGCCCGGCTATGTGCTCGAGAAACATTTGTTTGAACAATGGCTGGTCCAAGAAGCGGTCAACTTAGGTGCTAAACTTCATCTCAATCATAGGGTGACAAAGATGGAAAGAATTTTCAATAGCGAAAATCAATTTTCCAATTGGAGAATAGAAGGTAAAGGAAATGAATTTCCAATTGAATGTTCGGCTGTTATTGATGCCTCTGGCGTCTCTGGCGCCGCATCAAAATTACTCGATATGGGGACGGAAGTCGAGGTCATTGCCGGCTTTCAATACGAACTCAATGATGTTCCAAACGATGGATACCTCGATTTCTATCTGTGGCCAAAATATTCCCCGCATGGGTATGTCTGGATGATTCCAAAGGAAGGGGAACGGGCGAATGTTGGGCTTGTTACAACCGATAAGAAGGGAGCTATACGTTATCTCGACTCATTCATTGAAGACACATATCTGAAAGGGAAACCAACAGTAAATCCTCCTTGGAGAAAGGACGGCGTGAAGATCAAACCTTTTGGAGGAACGATTCCAATCTCTGGCCCAAGAAGCACAACCACTGGTGATGGCCTCATCTTAGTGGGAGATGCTGCCGGGTTTACTTCTCCTTTATTCGAAGGTGGTTCGCATCTCGCACTTTGGTCAGGCCGGGAAGCAGCCCACGTAATTGCCAAGGCTATGGCAAAAGGCGACTTGTCTCAAGCGAATTTGAAATCCTATGAGTCTGCTTGGAAGTCCACATTCCCTCCGTATCATAAGATTCTTCGAGGCAAAGAAGCCCTCTACAATCTCTCCGATTCAGAGATGGAAGCCATGGCGAAATGCCTCCCAGAAGAACTTGGAAACATGGGGCCGTTGCAAAAACTCGGAATCGGCTTTAAGATTCTCTTCCGTAAGCCCACGCTTCTCTTCAAGAGAATCATCTCCGTCTTACTCTCGTTCGGATACAGCCGTGCAAAACACTTCGGCTGGTGATGGCTCTACGCAAAGGGATAACAACAACGCGACCGTGGAACAAACATGTGGGGGTGGACACTCGGACTTGCTGTCATCGCTTGCATTGTGATGATGGTTTGGCCAAGATGGCGTATTGAACGCCCACTTGCATCTGTTGTCCTCCACTTAGCAGTTGCAGCCCCTTTCGTCGCACTCGCTTCCCGATTCATTGCCAATGATACGGACATTCTCCACGTTGCACTGAATGGTGGAGAAGATCTTCCACTCAAGTACCGTTTTGCAGCAACATGGGCTGCACGAGAAGGCCCGTTGTTAATGTGGGCAGCATGGATGGGTCTTGTCAGTTGGTGGTTCGCTCGCCCTCTCGCATCTGAACAGGAGAAAACGCACAAACTTCGTCTCCGTTTGATGTATGGATTTACTCTGCTACTCATTCTCATCTCAATGACGCTCAATCCATTTGCTGAGAATCCATACAATCTAAGAGGTAGTGGATTGAATGAACTTCTTCAAACTGATTTGATGGTTATTCACCCGCCTCTTGTGTTCCTGGCCTATTCACTTTGTATTGCCTTAGCAGCAACATCCGTCTCTATCCTTCAGTATGGTGACGATGAAGACATCGACAAGAGAATGCTGCATCAAACACGACCCGGCATCTTGATTGCAACACTCGGAATTGGCCTTGGAGGCCTTTGGGCGTACATGGTGCTTGATTGGGGTGGCTATTGGGCTTGGGATCCAGTCGAAACAGGTTCCTTCCTACCTTGGCTTGCTCTGGTTCTCATGGGACATTTACGAACCCGGCCCGGTAAGACTTCGACATTGATGTGGACTGGGCTTGGTCTTGCAGCAGGTGCACTTGCTTTATTCGCAACTCTCGTTACTCGTGCAGGTGGTGTTTGGGCTGCTTCAGTCCATACATTCGTTGTTGCAGATGAGGGGACGCCTCCAACCGATGTGTTCAGTCGAATGCTGCTACTGAAGGACAAAGCCGAAGGAGTTGAAATCGTATCCTATGTCCTTGTTATTCTCCTTCTATGTGGCGTTTTTATCCGTGCAACACAAGGGCAAACAAAGCGTCCTATCTCCTATCTCTTCTTCATACCGATTGTTGGAGCAGCCATTTCAGTCATGTTTGATTATACTTCGTATGAACACGTTCCAGCCTTGTTCTTTGTTGGGGTTGTTTTCGCACCAACATTGGTTGAATGGCCAAAGAAAAATCTCGTTCCAGAAGAAGAGTTCTGGTCATATCGTGGTTATCTTTCGCTACCATGGCTCATTATTGTCCCCCTCACCGCCTATTTGTTAACGCAAGATCTTCTCTTTACGCTGCTTAATGCATTGATTTTTGCACCATTGTATACATCAGATGATGCTCGCAAAGCATGGGGCTGGGGTGCGGCTGGAACTATGATGTGTCTCGCAGCAGCATGGTCTGGTTTAGTCGATCTCTACATTGCAGCCATCTTACTTGGTTTCTACATCTTGCCTTGGCTCGTTATGGGAGAAGAAGAGACGGAACCAGTCGACTGGCTTTCACGCCGATTCATTCTCCGTTGTGCATTATGGGCTCCTGTTGTGTTAACAAGTTTGTATCTGATTCTTACCCTCGTCATCTTGATTTCGAGTATTGACGCAATTCAATTCGAAGCTCACGAATTGTATGGTGCACCGTTCATCATGGCAGTAGCACTTGCGATGTTTGCATACACTTCAAGGCATCAATCCCCTCAACGTATTGCATCGATTGTCGCAGGTGTTGCTTTCGTCTCCATTCTGTTAGCGACCTTCCTACCTTCTGCATTAGGTGGCGATGCGAGTGAACCGATTTCGGAATACCTTTCACGGGGGACAATCGCATGGTTGGTCCTTCCTTCCGTTTTGGTTGCAATCGTACCAATGGGTGCAGAAGTCGTACGAAGAGTCCAATCCTCCGGTGTTAAGAAAATAGCGCCGGCAGCTCACCTGGTTCACTTTGGTCTCTTGCTTCTCTTGATTGGCCATGTTTTCACAACGGTGCTTGTAGATCGTGGAGATGCATCACATCGCATAACGTTGGTTCGCGGAGAATTTATTGAAGTTGGAGACTATGAGTATATGTTCGAGCACATCGTTCTCGAAGATGATAATCTCGAAGTCGGTGATCGATATGTTGGTGCAGTCATTAGCGTCTATCAAGACGGTGAGAAGGTCGGAACAGTCCAACCAGGATTGATCGGATTCGACAGTTCTCCAAATCCTCCGCGTAGTGAAGTGGACACGCTGGTTCGCTCTCACGGAGATATCGTGTTCATTTTCGATGGTTCCCAATCTTCGAGCATGATGCAACAAGTTCAATCGGATGGCGAAGAATCTGTTCAAAGGATGCGAGTCATCATCTATGACCTCCCAGCATCCCATTTAGTCTGGGCTGGATGGACCATTATGATGCTTGGAATGGCATGGCTGACGGTCCTTGACGCCCGCCAAACTCCCCACATTAAGGCCGAAGAAGAGTAGTATCTTCAGCCAATTGACTTATGAACGCCATCAGAGTCGGCGGAGCATTCAGGTGATGAACACATGGAAGAAGGCGACATTATTCACGTTGATTACGATCTCTACAATGGCGAAACAGGCGATTTAATCGAGACAACAAAAGAGGCAACTGCAAAGGAACACGAAGTACACGAAGAAAACCGCACATACCAACCAATGGTCTGTGTTGTTGGATCCGGCTCTCTTATTCCTGGATTTGAAGAAGCTCTCCTCGGCGCTAAGGCAAACAAGGATGTTGAACTCGAACTTGCACCTGCTGATGCTTACGGAGAGAAGGACTCTGAACAAATCGAGACAATCAGTATCGACAAACTACGACGTGCAGTCCGAGACCCGAATCAACTCTATCTCGGCGCTCCAGTCACCATCGGCGGTCGACAAGGATACTTGTCTTTCCTCGCTGCTGGCCGTGCTCGTATCGATTACAACCATCCAATGGCTGGCAAGACACTGAAGTACAACTTCAAGATCGTTAAGGTCGTTGAAGGTAAGGAAGAAAAAGTTGCAGCATTGCTTGAATCAAACACAGGTCACTCCGATTTCGGCGTTACCTTTGATGGAGACGATCTCAATATCGTTATTCCACAAACTATGCTCTTCGATACCAATGCGGCAATGATGAAGTTCCGTTTGGTTACCGTTCTAAGAGATGCTGTAGAATGCGGCAAGGTGTCCTTCATTGAAGAACACGAGCCACGAGTTGCACCAACTGAAGAAGAGTGAATCCTTCCATAGGGAAGAGATATTGCCCACCTCTTTGTCGTAAGCACGAGGACAGTCCATGAGTTCAATTGAATCCATTGATGAAATTCTTCTTAATCATCAACCTGCGTTGCCTTCAAGCCGTCTTTCACTGCTTGAACAAGCATTGACGAAGCTCGTCCTCGGTTTGGGGATTCTCCTTCTTCTCGGGCTGGTTTTCCAAAATGAAATGGTATGGGATGATGGTCTACGCCCAATCATTTGGGAGCCGGTCGAAGCAGATGCTGGCGCACAAGGGGATGCTGGATATACGCCTCAAAATACCGCGATTTACACATTCGGACTTCTTGCCTCAGTCGTTGTTTTTCAGGCTCTTTTCAGAACACTCAATCTTCCTGCGAACAACAAGATGATGTACGCTCTAATCGCTTGGGTATGTCTTGCACCGATCCTTCGAGTGCTTGAAGATGCGGACTTCTTTCCTTCTTCCATCGATTGGCTTCTTATCTCGCCAATCATCCATCTCCACCTTGCAGCTTGGCTTGTAGGTATAGGGGTCATTTCCTATCTTGTTGGAAAGCGATGGGATGATGTTGAAGGCGAATTCGGTGAACTCAACCTCAGAATTCGATTGGTTCCACTCCTCTGCTTTGCACTGTTGGCCATGTGGGCTTTGTTATTCAGACCAGGATATCATGCACACGATATGGGAGCGTTTTGGATTGTTGCGGGTCTTGTTCTCGGCTTTGCATCGCTTATCTTTACGATGCACAACACACGCAACTGGGATTCGGTCTCACGTGGATTGTTTTCCTTTGCAGTTGGTGCTTGTTTCGTAGGTCTAGGTCACTGGGCTCAGTTGGCATCGACACCCTGGCTACAAGAATCAGGAAGAATGCCAAATGATATTGTTTTGTGGCCTGCTTTAGTTGTTCTAGGGATACCTGCACTGGTTTGCTATGCATTATACCGTATCGGAAAGGACGATGCACAACAGCTCAAACTCAGTGGATTTGAAGCGGGTGTTCTCCCAGAAGGCGTATCTATCAAAGCATGGGAAGCAGAAGAGAAAGTCGTCTCAAAGCACCCTATTGAACTTCTTTCGAACAAAGCCCTTCTTGCCAGTCCACTTGTTCTTGCTATGGTCTTTGGTCAACTCTGTGATGGATTTGCGACAATGGTTGGGATCGATTATTTCGATTATTCAGAAAAGCACCCACTTAGTGATGCAGTCATCCAGTATGGTGGTGCTATCAGTGATTCCATCGGTTGGGATGTTGAAGGCGCTTGGCTGTTTGCTCTTGTGAAGGCAGCCCTTGTGGGGGTTATCACGTATATTTTTATTGAAATGCGTGTTGAAAAGAGGCAATCACACCTCCGCATGCTCATTGTATTGGCTGTTTTGATCGTTGGTCTTGCACCTGGATTACGAGATATTGGGCGATTAATGCTCGGTGTTTGATACGACGGTGATTTGAAGTTCCTAAGCCGATTGGTCTGCAATAGGTGGCAGGGATGGATCGACTTCCGACACGAGTAAACAAAGCCGATCCTGATTTCTCTGCACGTCGTGAACATAATCTTGCATTGATCGAAACACTTCGAGAACGCCTTGATGTTGTTAGCAATGGTGGCGGCGAAAAATACGTTGCTCGTCATCGAAGTCGTAACAAAATGCTTGCCCGTGAACGTATTGAGCGCATCATCGACCCAGGAACGGCTTTCCTTGAACTCTCTCCATTAGCAGCATACGAGTTGTACGATGGTCGTGCTCACTCTGCTGGCCTTGTAACAGGAATTGGTAGTGTTCATGGGCGTGAAGTTCTGTTTGTAGCAAATGATGCGACTGTGAAAGGTGGTTCGTATTATCCAATGACTGTCAAGAAACACATTCGTGCTCAAACAGTTGCTCACGAAAATCACCTTCCTTGCATCTATCTTGTCGATTCGGGCGGAGCGTTCCTTCCTATGCAAGATGAAGTCTTTCCAGATATTGGTCACTTTGGACGTATCTTCCGCAATCAAGCAAAGATGTCTGGAGATGGAATCCCTCAGGTTGCTGCAGTTCTTGGTTCATGTACAGCAGGTGGAGCCTACGTTCCGGCAATGAGTGATGAATCCATTATTGTCAAAGGAAATGGAACCATCTTCCTAGCAGGTCCTCCACTGGTTAAGGCTGCAACTGGTGAAGTGGTAACTGCAGAAGAACTAGGTGGGGCAGAAGTTCACACAGTACAATCAGGTGTTGCAGATCATTTTGCAGAGGATGAATCCGAAGCATTGCGAATGGTTCGAAACGTTGTTGAAAACTTGGGGCCACGTACACTTGCTCCTGCAGCAACTCAAGAGCCAGAACCTCCTGCTCACGATATTGAAGATTTACTTGGACTAATTCCAAGTGATAACCGTACTCCAATCGATGTACGCGAAATCATCTCACGCGTTGTTGATGGTTCGAGATTCCATGAATTCAAATCACGATATGGTACGACCTTGATCTGTGGGTTCGCTCACATCCACGGACACAAAGTTGGAATTGTAGCCAACAACGGAATTCTCTTCTCTGAATCATCTGTCAAAGGTGCTCACTTTGTTGAGTTGTGTGGTCAGCGAGGCATTCCTCTTGTCTTCCTTCAGAACATTACTGGCTTCATGGTTGGAAAGGCCTACGAAGCAGGTGGCATTGCAAAGGACGGTGCAAAACTTGTCACTGCAGTTTCATGCGTCAATGTACCAAAGTTTACCATTATTGTAGGAGGCTCTCACGGCGCTGGAAACTACGGTATGTGTGGCCGTGCATACGATCCACGTTTCCTCTTCATGTGGCCAAACAGTAGAATCTCAGTCATGGGTGGCCCTCAAGCAGCTGATGTTCTAACAACCGTCAAACAAGATCAACGTGCTCGAGAAGGTCTGTCTCCGATGGAAGGAGATGAACTTGATGAGTTCCGTTCCCCAATTCTTGAAAAGTACGAGCGCGAGGGTTCACCTTACTATTCAACTGCACGTTTGTGGGATGATGGTATCATAGATCCTCGAGATACAAGAGATGTTCTCGGACTTTGTCTTGCTTCTGCTCGAAATGCTCCTTTACCTGAAGGAAAATACGGAATTTTTAGAATGTAAATTCAAATTGAAAATTTAAAATTACAATTGAGGTTTTTAGAATGGTGACAATGGATAACCCCCCTGAAACAACACTCGTCTCTTTGACTGTGGACGGAAGTTCAGCACGCGTTGAATTAACTCGAGAAGACAAGTACAATGCCATGAATGTGGCAATGATTACTGAACTCATAGAAGTCTTTGAATGGACTGCAGAACGTAGTGCAGGTCGTCAAGACGCATTACTTGATTCAAATGGGAATCAATACCTGCGGACACTTGTCCTCTCAGGAAAAGGCCGCCATTTCTGTGCAGGTGCTGATATCAACATGATGCGAGATGCAGGAGCAAACACACCCGAAGAGAACAGAAAGGACAGTAAGCGCCTAGATCGCCTCTTCAACGGTCTGTGGTCACACCCATGTTTCACAATCGGAGCCATTCAAGGCGTTGCCTTGGGTGGTGGAGCAGGATTAATCGCTTGTCTCGATTATGTGATTGCTACGGAGGATGTTAAGATTGCACTTTCAGAAGCAAAGCTGGGGATTCTCCCTGCCGTCATTGGCCCCTATGTGTACCGGAGAGTCGGCTCAGCTAACTTCCGTCGTCTTGCTATGCAAGCGAGTCGAATCAAAGCAGAAGAAGCACTTCGCATTGGTTTCATTGAATGTGTCGTAACCGACCAAGATTCCTTTACAGAAGCAATTGACTCAATCATCTCAGAAGTTCTAACCACTGGGCCAAGCGCAGCAACGCTTGCTAAGGAACTCAGTGTAGGCTTTGACCGATGGACAGGTGATGATGAATCTCTTCGCAACTGGACGCTTGATTTCACAAGTAGAATGCGAGGTTCCAGAGAAGGCCAAGAAGGGCTCTCATCGTTTTTAGAAAAGCGTCCTGCTGATTGGAAACCAGAATGAGGTGAAACGATGATACGACGTGTCTTGGTTGCGAACCGTGGCGAAATCGCCTGTCGTATCCTTCGTGCATGTCGAGAAGCCGGTCTTTCATCAGTTGCTATTTATGCTGAAAACGATCGAACTGGAATGTTTCGTGAACTTGCAGACCAATCAGTTCTTCTCGAAGGGGATTCGATTACCGAAACCTATCTCAATGGAGCAGCAATCATTCAAGTCGCCAAGGATACAGGTGCGGATGCAATACATCCTGGTTTTGGATTTCTTTCAGAACGAGCAGGATTTGCACAGGCTGTAATAGATGCTGGATTGATTTGGATTGGTCCATCGCCTCAAGCCATTGAACAAATGGGCGATAAGATGTCTGCTCGTCAAATTATGAAACAAGCAGGTGTTCCTGTCATTCCGGGTGTTGAAATCGAAGAAGAGGATGAAGAGCGTGCTCTTGCAGATATCCGTCAAGCAGCGATTGAAACAGGCTATCCATTATTGCTCAAAGCCACTGCAGGTGGGGGTGGGAAAGGAATGCGTGTTGTCCATGCTCAGGAAGAACTCGAATCTTCAGCACGATCTGCTCGTCGTGAAGCAGTTACTGCGTTTGGAGATGGCCGAGTTTATGTCGAAAAACTTCTACAAACTTCAAAGCACGTAGAGATACAAGTTCTTGCGGATACACACGGCCGATGCATCCACTTGGGAGAGCGTGAATGCAGTGTTCAGCGACGCCATCAGAAAGTCTTCGAAGAAGCTCCATGTGCTTCTATGAGTCCATCTCTACGAGAACTAATGGGCCAAGCCGCTGTATCTGCAGCAAAGGCTGTTGATTATGTTGGAGCAGGAACGGTTGAATTCCTCTTGGCAGAAGATGGCTCATTCTATTTCCTTGAAATGAATACTCGAATTCAGGTCGAACATCCAGTGACTGAAATGGTCACAGGAGTGGATTTGGTTCGCGAGCAACTACGCATTGCAGCAGGAGAACCGATGTCTGTAGGTGAATTAGAACTCCGAGGACACGCGATCGAAGTTCGATTGTATGCAGAAGATCCGAGCAACAACTTCCTTCCTGCAATTGGTCCATTAGCAGTCTTCCGTCCTCCGACAGGACCAGGAATCCGTTTGGATACTGGAGTGAGAGAGGGAGATGATGTGACACCTCATTACGATCCGATGCTTGCTAAACTCATCGTTTGGGCACCATCGAGATCAGAAGCACTTCAACGAATGCGCCGAGCACTTGACGAGTTTGTTGTTCTAGGAACAACAACCAATATCGGATTCTTACGAGTACTTTGTGACACAAAAGAAGTCATCAGTGGCGATACGTACACGACAATGATCGATGATGTCTTTCCAAACGGATACGAATTCAATCCAACACAGGAACACCTCGATGTTGCGTTAATGACTGCAGCTGTCGCAGAAACGACGGGAATGCACCGAGTTGCCGTTTCCTCATCTTCATCTAAAGGAGGCATATCCAGCCCCTTCCAGACGCTGAATAGGAGGTATCCTTGATGCAGTATGAATTTAGATTCAACAATGAGGTCCACGAGGTGACGCTTGAGCGTACACCTAAGATCTGGACATTTGCTAATCATTGTGCTCATCCAAAAGAAGATGGCCGAGTTCGTATCTATTTCGAAGATGGAACAAAAACGTGGGCTCATGTAGCCAAAGTAGGCGATGTTTGGTGGATTCACCACAGTGGCCATATCTTCACACTTGAACGAATTGAACCCGGTGCAAGCGCAGACGAACACCATGGTGGCTTAGTCGCTCCAATGCCAGGGACAGTACTCGAAGTCCTCGTATCTGAAGGCCAAACTGTTGAAGCTGGTCAAACTCTAATGATTCTAGAAGCAATGAAAATGGAACACAGAGTTGTAGCATCAGAAGACGGAACAGTCACAAAAGTCTCCTTTTCTGCAGGTGATCGAGTTGAACAAGGTGCAAGTTTGCTCGAAGTTGAAAGTAATCAGTAGATTTGGAATACCTAAGGGCTGAACATCCATTATACTCTTCAATAATGTCTTCAGGGGTTTGAAAAAACCCTCGCGATTTCATGGAAATGATATGTCGTTTCTTTGTATTTTGGCTTGGATTCAAAGAGAACTATCTGCTCGATTCAGCACCCACTCAAACATTGATTCAAGACTTGGCTGAAGTGCTATGGCATCTCTTGTAAGGGTATATTCAACTGTGGCAGGTACGGTTGCATAAGCAGTGCGAGTGACGAGTCCATGGGCTTCAAGTTCTCCCAATCGTCTTGCAACTGTTGTTGAAGAAGAGTCAACCCTCTTTTTGATTTCAGAAAAACGCATTGGATCGGGATCACAATTCATCACGTAGAGAATACTGAGCATTTTTGATTTTGAAAGTAAAACCAGTAAATCATCAACATGGCTTCGGGCCGATTCGCACATTGATTCCATGCGCTGTGATTGTGCTTGAGACATAGAAATCCCAAGTATCATTTTGTTATTAAGAGACAGGTTACAACATTGTTACAAAAGAACACCTTTGCCACTTTTTGGTTTACATACAGAAGCCCATAGGCCGGGTTATGATGGCACATCCAAACGGCAAAAAAATGAATATCATCGGTTTCTCAAAGTACGGCAAACCGACCCAATTGAAGAAAACAAGTGTGGCTTATCCCCATGGTTTTGATGCATTACACAACATCGTGATCAAGGTTCACGCATCGGCCATCAATCCAGTCGACAAAGCTCTGCTCTCAGGCGACTTGAAAATGGTACGACCCGTTGCATCCTTTCCTCACGTCATTTGCTACGATGTTGCTGGTGTCGTTGAAGAGGCAGACCTTGAAGGAAAATTCTCAGTAGGCCAGCCCGTATTTGCTCGCCTTTTTGGGAATGCAGGTGATGGAAAGAAAACCCCGTGGTACAGGGGTGCAATGGCAGAATATTGCGTTGCAGATACTGCTAATGTGGTTGAGAAACCCGACAATCTTACCTTTGAAGAAGCTGCATCAATTCCACTTGTTGGAATGACTGCACTGCAGGTGCTCAAATCATCTGGGCTCAAACAAGGTGGTTCTATCTTCATTTCAGGAGGCGCCGGAGGCGTTGGCACAATTGCTATTCAATTAGCAAAGCACGTGTTCAAGGCTAGCCTGGTTGTTACAACTGCATCCAAGGGTGAGAAAGAAAACTTGTGCAAAAGCCTCGGAGCAGATGTGGTTTTGGATTACAAGAACACACGTTTCGAAGACGTCTATGGTGGCAGTAAGGCAGAGAAATTTGACGTGTGTTTCGACACAACAGCGGAAAGTCTCGAGATGGCCAAGATTATCAAGAAGGGAGGACAAATTGTAACCATTGCAGGAATGCCAACCCTCGATGAAATACGCCGAATAGGCGGTACTGCCTGGATTCTCAAACTCTTTATGAAGCGCAAGGAAAAGCGGAAGGAGTTCAAAGCTGCTCTATCAATGAACGCAAACTGGCACTACCTCTTCCTTTCACCAAGTCATGAAGATCTCTCAACGCTTGCCAAACATCTCGAAAGCGGTGCGATTAAGCCTGTGATTGACGGTGTTTGGGACTTCCATTCTGAGGATACCGAAGATGGTTGGCAAGGAGCGTTCAATCGCTCTTTTTCTG
>CAXAHE010000043.1:0-13423 GCA_963968475.1 uncultured Candidatus Poseidoniales archaeon
CTGCAACATCATTCATCAAGCAAGCTTGGATTGAGGAAGGGCGTCCAGGAGTCGATGATATCGAATATCGCCCGTCAATGGCGCGAGCTACCTGCACTCCACACGTTGTAGGTGATACTCTAACAGTCCCAATATCTGGTGGTTCAACCAATGTTTATGTTGCGAAAACAACCGCTAGTGTGGCTTTCTTGGTACAATCTGGTAGGACTCTTTCATCCACTGTTTTACAGAATTTGGCGTCTACAGGGGATCAGACTATCTATCCAACCAGGACCACATATTTCGGTAAAGACTACGGGGACGGAAGAGGCCTTTCACCCCCTGATAATGATGACAATTGTCAGGTCCAGATCGTCATTTATGACATCGATGGAGCCTACAATATAGGGGGTTACTTCTCTCCCGGAACTGCACCAACTCGAGACGTTGTGTATGTTGATTTTGCTGACATCACCCTAAACTGGGGCAAGTCGATTATCGCACACGAACTTCAGCATCTTCTACACAATGCCCAAGATCCTTATGAAAATCTGTGGATCGATGAAGGAAATGCAGATGTAGCCATTTATCTCTGCTTCGGAGCCGACAGCACTCTTGCAGGCCATCTCAACGGATGGACGCAAGCATCTGACCTGAGCGTACGATGGTGGAACCAAAGGAATGCTGACTATGGTGCTGGATTCATGTTCACGATGTACCTAGCAGATCATCTAGGTGGCGGGCCTGCAATACGCCAACTCGTTCAAGATTCAGCCACAGGTGGTTTAGGTGTTCAGAATTTAGCTCTCTCACCAGTATCAGGCCAGGCGGGTAAAATTGGTCGGACCATGGGCGAAATATTCGCTAACTTTTCAATTGCTGCCACCATTGATTCTGATCAAGGAATCTATGGATACTCTAATCTGGTACTCAATCCAACTTGCGGAGGTAGTACCTTCTGTCGAATCCAATCTGCCGATACCAACTCAAACTGGGCAACTCCTTGGAGTTCCACAGGCCATACTATGGAAGGCTGGGGTATTCGATCGTTCAAGTTTACTCCAGGGTCATCCTCACCAGCACCACTGACGCTTAGAGTCACATCAGACGTATCGAACTTTGATGGCGTACTTGTTTACAAATCGACAGCCGACGGTCTTTGGTCCGTCCAAGATTTAGATTTCTCAAATAATGTTGCAACAGGCTTGATTCAAGGGTTCGGTAATCTCACCGATGAGGTTCACGCTATCGTTTGGTATGCAAGCGTCATTGGAGACTGTGATTACACCTCCTGTGGGCCTTCGTATCCACAAGGTACCATCGATATCGAGGCAGCTCGAATCACGTCACCTGCGACAATGATTCTCAATGGAACAACCCTGAGTGACCGTGATGGAGATGGTGTTGATGATACTGCGCAAGTAAACTACTCGATTTTGTCGAATGCGTTCTTTGAGGACCTCGATGTCGAAATAGCTGTCCGTGATAGTAACGGGACAATCGTCGATTCGACCTCTACACGAGTCCAAGCAGGTGGGGGCGTTTATGTTCCAGAAGATGCGTACTTTACCTCTCGTAACTCAGATCTTTACACGTTTGAATTCACAATGAGAGACATGCTGGGGGCAGTTCTCGATACAGAAACGACATCGCCTCAAGCCTTAGGAAACATGGCTCCAGTTGCCAACGGTTCCATCTCTACGAATACAAGTCAAACCTATGAGAAAATCCAGTTCTCTGGAGATGGATTTGATGCATGGGGTCTTTCGCTTGACAATAACACTCTTCCTTACTTTGATGCCCCAGTTGCTTATGCCTGGGATTTCGGAGACAACATTACCTCTGGCTTGCGCTCACCTCTGCGGTTCTTCTCACAAGTGGGGGAATACAATACAACTCTACAAATCATGGATATTGGAGGCACGTGGTCAGAACTTGATGTGAATACCGTGAACATAACTGACGATAGTGAACCAGTTCCGATTATTACTGTAAACAATATCGTCATAGATACAACACTCGAGATTCTAACAAATCAAAGAATTGTCTTTTCTGCATATCAAACAAGCGACAATGTACCGCTTGAGTTCCTTCAATTTGATTGGGATTGGGGCGATGGAACTTCAGTAAGTAGCGGGCAAGGACTGTATTCTTCGAACCATGAATGGGGTGATGTAGTTGGGACAAATGAAACGTTTATTCTCACTCTAACTGTCTCTGATGGGGTAAATATAGGTCAGAAAACAATTCAAATCGTTGTTAACAATCGGTTGCCATATCAAATTTTCTCGGATGTTCTGACAACCTACACTTACACGCCGTTGCCTATGCCAGATGTCTTTACAGATGATGATGGCGAGAATTTCACACTTGAATGGAATTTCGAAGGCGGAGTTAACCTAGATGGTATTGACGTTGACCGCTCAGACGATTTCGCAACGACCAATTCCGCCTCCATCTACCCATCACCTGCTTGGAATTTACCAGGTATGAAAAACATCACCGTTACGATCACTGATGAAGATGGAGGTACGTCCTCTGCGCAACTTCAGGTGAATGTCGTAAATCAATTGCCTGTAGCAAAATACATTGTGAAAGAATCAGGGGCGACAGGATCGCCTCAGATTGATTTCCTTACTGAAAATGCAAAGGTCAATGTCCCTTACACGTTCGATGGACGAACAAGTTTCGACGTCGATGGTACGACGGGCACATACAACGATGTGTCGTTTAATTGGTCATTCCCAGATGGGACATTCAGTAACAAAACACTTCCAGCGTACTCTTTCACCGAACCTGGTGAACGTATTGTTACCCTCGTAGTTACGGATGAAAATGGAGAAGAAAGTACACCGAGAGTCATCATTGTTATCGTCGCAAACCCTCTTCCAATCATTGAATTACAGATTTTGGATGCTTGGGTTAATGGAAGTATTTTGATGGACTCAGATGTCTTCCCTGAGAATGGACTTCCTGATCAATGGTCAAGAACATTTGATGAGAACGGAATCAACATCGCAATTCCTGGAGCTTTACTCTACTTTGATTCAAGTGGAACCAGAGATGGCGACCAGAAGTTCGAAGGCAAGTACGTACCTCTCGAGCAAGAATCTCCTGATTGGAATGGTCTGCTGGAATACACTTGGGACTTTGGTGATGCAACGCCTATTGTTCATGATCCAATGCCATGGCATGCATATGAAATGGCTGGCCTTTACACAATCAAACTAACCGTCAGGGATGCCTTTGGCACAGGAGATGTGACTCGAGCAGAGTTCCAAATTCACGTTGATGCCGCTCCTGTGATTGGTGGCATTGATGTTCCTGATGAAATCTATGAGGATTATTCGACTGCAGTCGTTGTCAATGTTACTGATTCGGAATCTCTTGCAGACCTTGTCTTCTATAGAGATTTAGATGTTCTCGATGGTTCTAATACCGATCGAGATGAAACAATTAGTAATGATTTGGTTATCGAATGGGAAGAAGACCTCTCATTTGACAAAGATGAAGACGGTAATTCCGAAAATGATTGGTATGTTTCTACCAACTCTTTGGCTACACTTACAACAATGAGTTGGGATACGCCAGGGGAAGTCACGGTCAAGGTTCGTGTTTGTGATGGAATGGGCATTTGTGTTGAAGCAGAACAGGACTTTACTGTCCTTCCTGAACAGGATGCTGATCCTTCTCTATCGGACTTTAGTTGGGATGAATGGAAATCTTGGATGACCGAAGCAGGTGGGGACGCCCTCGGATTCATCGCTCTAATTATTGCTGCACTGATTCTCGGTTGGCTTGTTATGCGCCAACCGAATGAACTTGAAGAAGAAGCCAAACAAAGTGCCGAGACGTACGAAGTTGAGCATGCGGATGATGGTGGATTGCTTGGTATGGATCACCATACGCCGCCACCAGCACCGAAGATTTTGTCAAAACAAGAACGAAAGAGCGACGAAAGCGGATATATTCGGCCATTGCGTCGACGTGAGTAATCGAATACCTCATGAACCGGCCGTACAACCAACAAACAGGGGAATTACAGTGCACCAGCGAAAAGCAGCATTCTTGTTGATTGTTTTCTTTGCACCGTTCTTCAGTGATATGTACGGAGTGGAGCCAATTGGTTCAGCATCAGCGGCAATCGATGATTGTGGCGGGGATTTGTCTCCAATTGTTTGGAATGAAACAATTTCCCGTCATGCAGAAGTTCCATTTTATGATTCATGGGGTTGGGGTAACTTTGGGTTTGAAGATGATGAAGGTGGGGGTAATAAAGGTCGCTCAGCCGCTCAAGATGCTCCAGTACAAGATTCTACAGGTGCTCCGGAAGAGCCTTACATGTACATGAATTACCATTCTGAAGTAGCTCTTGACAAATTTGAATCAAACATTGCTACGACCATCAAGGTGGGTAACGATAGCGTAGGAGCGATTCGTGTCAATCTATCGAGTACTCATCGGACCACAATTTGTGTTGAAATTCAAGGTTTAGTCGGTGATCAATTGGTGCCAGCCGAGGCCGATGTGTATCTCATGACAACAAATAACTACGAATCATATCAAGGTTCTTACCAGAGGATGCACAGTTCAGATATGGATCGATGGTTCCGTCAAGAGAGTTCTAGTTCTGAAGAGTTTGTGGCCGAATCATCTCCTGAATGGGCTGCCTTTGAATGGACTGGCTGGAAAACATATCGTGATGTCCATGCTTATGATTCAACAGATTCTGTGGTTATGAGCGTCTCATTAGATGGCCCTGAAGTCTACAGTTCTCTCTTTTCAGGGACGGTCTATGAGGAATTCTTCATCGTCATCGATACGTGGGACAATTCTCACAGAGGTGATGCACCTGTCCAAGACAAAGTCGTTGTGGCTGACATATCGATATCGACAGTCGAACGTTCTATTGTTTTACCAAACTGGACTGTTTCATTGGCTTTCCTAGTCTTCTTCATGGCCATAGTGATGGCGCCACTTATTGTAAACAAGCGATATATGAATGCTGGACTTGAACAAAATATCTCTGAAGAGCAACAACTGATGCCTTCTTTGCAACAGAATGTCTGAGTCGATTTATTCAATACTCAAGAAGAGTCCATGCATCACGAAGGTCTCGTACGTTGATGAGGCCCTTGTCGCTGATTCGATGTTCCATAGAGAGTGTTGCATAGACCATTGAGACGCCCAAAACTGGAGCGTGGATACGTGCCCAATCGCCACCACTGTTGATTGCCATGAGGCTGTATTCGTGCCCTTCGCCTTTCAGATCGATAGCAGCATCGACAATCTGTAATGCATCGAGGTGTGAGTGTGCAGTTGAGCAAAATTTCACCATGTCTGAACCTTCACTTCTCTCTCGAACGTAAGCGGCAATATCTTCGGAATTTGGAGTTCCATTGATGTCGTGTGATGAGTGAATAACCTTACATCCAGCTTTCTTAGCGCTTTCATTCAACGCATTAAACTCGGCTTCTTCAATTGAGGTTTCGAGGTCAATCCAGCTGACTTTTGAGGCGACTGCTTGTTTAAGGACTTCAATTCGTTCTTCTTCAGTGCCTGGGAAAAAGCCACCTTCGCGAGCGGGGCGGTTGGTGAAGATGACAGGAATTCCAATTGATTCTTTCAGTTTTTGAATTGATGCTTCTGCGTCTAGGGAGGAAGCATCGTTTATTGCCCATTCAGATTCAGGTGCCATGACCGATTTGGTTTCTCCGTCTTCCTGTACAACTTCTACAGGTGCTGGTTTGGAGAGGGAAAGTCTGTCAAAACGGATCTCGACGATGTCTGCGCCTGCAGTAGATGCTCGAGCGGCTTCGTCGACCATTGCTTTCACAGTCGTAGAGTCAAGCGCAACGCAAATTGTAGGTTCAGGCATATTGCACTCGACTGGGGACCTGTTCTTAACGCTCACGGCTGTCGCTGTTCTTTCCAAGGGGGTAAATTATGCCAAAATGGTTGTTATTTTTGTCCATTAAAAACATCACAGAGGAGGGTTCTATGGGGGTATGTTTACATACCCCCGTCAACCATCTTTAACAGTTAGAAGAATGGTAAATTTGCCGCCGGCTTAAACGCCGGACAGAACCGTAATTCTTGGCAACAAAAAGAGATGGAAATTATGTCAGATAGTTACGATGCAGGTAGCATCCAAGTACTCGAAGGATTGGAAGCCGTCCGCAAAAGACCAGGTATGTATCTTGGAGACCCACATGACGGTTCTGCACTCCATCACTGCATTTGGGAAGTTGTGGACAATTCGGTCGACGAACACCTTGCAGGACATACCAAATCAATTGATATCACGCTCAATCCTGATAATTCGCTTTCTGTTCGTGATTACGGCCGGGGAATTCCGGTTGGAATCCACAAGGAGTTCGGTATCTCTGCGGCAGAAGTGATCATGACAAAATTACACGCCGGTGGAAAATTCGATAACAGTTCATACAAAGTTTCAGGAGGTCTTCACGGCGTAGGTGTTTCGGCAGTAAATGCAGTCTCACAATGGATGGAGATGACTATCCACAGAGATGGAGTCATCTATTTTCAACGATATGAAGCTGGTGTGCCGGTTGCCCCTCTCAAGGAAATTGGGACGTGTGAAGACACTGGTACAATGATTGCATTCAAACCCGACTTGACGATTTTTACAGAGGTTGTCGAATTCGATATCGAGGAAGTCAACACACGAGTTAGCGAAACTGCGTTCTTGAATGCAGGTTTGAAGATATCAATCGCTGACGAACGCGGCCAAGACCCCCATGTCGTCGAACATCTCTATGAAGGCGGCCTGGCAGAGTACGTGGGACAACTGAATGAACGAAGGGAAGCCCTCCATGCCGAGGTAATCACCATCAAAGGAGAAAAAGAAATCGAAAAAGGGACCGTAGAGGTCGAACTCGCCCTCCAGTGGTCTGATGCTTTCAGTGAATCGATTCGATGTTACACCAATATCATCCGTAACAAGGATGGAGGTACGCACATGTCTGGTTTGCGAACTGCATTGACAAGTTCTGTAAATTCTTATGCAAAGAAAAAGAGTCTCCTCAAAGGAGATGGCCTTTCTGGCGACGATGTCCGCGAAGGCCTTGCAGCTGTTGTCAGCGTAAAGCATCCTGATCCATCATTCTCTTCTCAAACCAAAGACAAGTTGGTAAGCAGCGAAGTGACTGGTATTGTGCAAACAATTGTCTACGACAAACTTGGTGAGTTCTTCGAGGAGAATCCTTCTGTTGCAAAACAAATCGTCGAGAAAGCACTCCTCGCTTCAAAGGCAAGAGAAGCCGCCCGAAAAGCGCGTGATTTAACTCGCCGTAAAGGTGTCCTTGAGGGAGGTGGCCTGCCTGGTAAACTTGCAGACTGTCAATCAAGAGATCCGAGTGAATGTGAAGTTTACTTGGTGGAAGGTGATTCCGCAGGTGGCTCAGCCAAGACAGGCAGAGATCGCCGTATCCAAGCGATTCTTCCGTTGCGTGGTAAGATTCTCAATGTCGAGCGCCAAAAGCACAATGCTGCGAAAGTATTCCAAAATCAAGAAATTCAGACCATGATCCGTGCTCTTGGAGCTGGTGTAGGAAATAATCCTGAAGATGAAGGCGGTTTTAATACAGAAAAACTTCGTTATAGTAAAATCATTATCATGACTGACGCAGATATTGATGGTGCACACATTCGTACCCTGATGCTAACGTTCCTGTGGCGATTCATGAGGCCTGCGATCACAAAGGGGCATGTTTACATTGCACAGCCCCCATTATTCCAACTTTCAAAGGGTAGAGTTAGTAAATATGCTTTCACGGATGAAGAACGAGATGTCATTATCAAGGAACTGAGAGGAGACAATCCGAACGCTAAGATTGGTATTCAACGATACAAAGGATTGGGTGAGATGAATCCGGAACAACTGTGGGAAACCACAATGAATCCAGATACTCGAACAATGCTCAAAGTCACTGTCAAGGATGCTGAGGAATCAGATCGTATGTTTGAAATTCTGATGGGAGAAGATGTCCCTGACCGAAGGGCGTTTATCGAGCGCCACGCAAAGGAGGTGACCAACCTTGACATCTGAAGATGAAGATATTGAACAAGAAAGCGGCGATTCTGTCGAAACTGGTACCGTATTGAATCGGTCTCTGAATGAAGAAATGAAAACCTCGTACATTAATTATGCAATGTCAGTAATCATCGGCCGAGCACTCCCTGATGCTCGTGACGGATTGAAGCCTGTACATCGAAGAGTATTGTACGGTATGCACGAAGGAGGTCACACCTCTGAAAAGAAATTCAGTAAATCAGCACGTTCTGTTGGTGAGGTCATGGGTAAGTATCACCCTCACGGAGATCAGTCTATCTACGATACAATGGTTCGAATGGCTCAAGAATTTTCACTGAGATATCCTCTTGTGGATGGGCAAGGTAACTTTGGATCTATTGATGGAGACCCTCCTGCAGCAATGCGATATACAGAGAGTCGTCTCGATAAGATTTCAAAACACATGCTCGAAGACATTGAGAAAAAAACCGTTGACTTCCAACCAAACTTCGATGATTCCGAGATGGAGCCATCCGTTCTTCCAGCTCGTTTGCCAAATCTACTTCTCAACGGTAGCGACGGTATTGCTGTTGGTATGGCGACGCGTATTCCGCCTCACAATCTCACAGAAGTTGCAGGCGCAATTCGGTTGCATGTTGACCATATTCTTGAAGAAGGACTTGAAAACTCAGGTATGCCTAATATCTCTATAGACGAGTATATGGAGCACGTTAAAGGGCCTGATTTCCCTACAGGTGCAACCATTCACGGTATTGATGGTATCCTCGACATGTATTCTACGGGCAAAGGTAAATTCCATGTCCGTTCCAAGTGTGACGTTTATGATGACTCAAACGGAAAGAAAATCGTGATTCATGAAATTCCTTATCAGGTGAAAAAAGCAGATATGCTTGTTCATATCGCAGAATTGGTGACAAAAGGAAGCATTGTCGGAATCCGCGACATTCGCGATGAATCCTCAAAGGAAGGAATTCGAGTCGTCATTGAAGTAAAAAATAACGCAGATCCACATGCTGTTCTGAACCAACTCTTCAAGTCGAGTCGTCTGCAAGAATCGTATTCTGCAAATATGATGGGTATTTTGGACGGTCGCCCTGTCCTTCTTACTCTCCCAGTTATGCTGCATACCTACGTCGAGCACAGAGAATCTGTGATTGAGCGAAGAGCACAATTCGAACTTGAAAAAGCGGAAGCTCGAGCACATATCCTCGAGGGTCTTGTGAAGGCTCAAGACCGAATTGATGATGTTATTGCAGTTGGTAAAGCAAGTTCAAGCCGTGAGCAATTCGAAGCAGTTCTGAAGGGGACTGAGACAATGCCAGGCATCGCAGTATTCGATTTTACTGAACCACAAGCTAAAGCAATTGCAGAACGTCGATTGTACCAATTGAGCAGACTTGATGTTGAGAAGGTAACCAATGAATACAATGAGTTGAAACTTAAGATTGCAGATCTTCAAGACATTATTTCATCCAAGGCTCGCCGTCTCGATATTCTTATTCAAGAATTGAATGAGATGGTGGAGAAGCACGGTGATGAACGTCGTTCAGAAATTGACAAGATGCCGTTATCTATGGATAGAGAAGATTTAATCGAAGAAAGGGCAATCGTGATTTCTCTATCAGAGGATAATTACATCCGCCATTTGCCAGTTGAATCTTTCAGAGTGCAAAACCGTGGAGGGAAGGGTCTGAAAGGTGTTACTACCAAAGACGAGGATTTCCCTAAATCGATTCTAACATGCTTCAGTAAAGACCGTTTGTTGATTTTCACAGATCAAGGAAGAGTGTATGGTCTGAAAGCATGGGAGACTCCGATGGGAAGCCGATTAAGCCGTGGAAGTCACATTCGTAACATCATTGAACGCATTCGTGATGACGAACGCGTTGTTACGATCTTGCCTATCTCCAAGGAGCTTCAGGAAAATCCAGAAGGTCATTACCTGATATTTGCAACCCATAAGGGTGTTGTCAAACGTTCCAAACTTGCTGATTATACTCGTATCAATCGAAATGGAAAGTATGCTCTGAATTTCAAGACCGAATCAGACACACTTGTCTCTGTTCGTGCAATTACGGATGAAGACCATGTTGTTCTCGTCTCAAAGAAAGGAAGAGCATGTCGATTCAAACCCGGCGAATTCAAATTGAAAACTGATCCAGAAACTGGAATTGAGCGTAAAGCTTGGACTGTTAAGGTTCAGGGTCGAGTAAGTATGGGAGTTAATGGAATGAATCTGAAGAAGGACGATTCTGTCGTTGGAATGATTGCGAGTTCAAATGAAGAAACATTTGTCCTTACACTTTCAAAGTACGGTATGGCGAAAAGAAGCCGTCTTGGAGATGGTGAAATGCACGATCTTCTCGATGAAAATGATGCGCTTGTAATTGATGATCAAACTGGGAAGCCTAAGCAATATCGGGACGGCTATCGTAAGACAAGCCGCGGTGCTGGTGGGGTGCAAACCATGAAACTCGATGGTGAAAACGGCGACGAAATTGTTCGAGTCCATACGATTCCAGATGAAGGTGATCAACTCTTCCTCCTTACCGGAAAGGGCATGATGATTCGAGTAAAGGCCAGTCAGACGAAGGAAACTTCTGGAAAGGCCACGAAAGGAACTCGAGTCATGGAATTGCGGAACAAGAACAAAGCTGGATTCACTGATGAAATCATCTTCTCTGCTCATTTACCTGCTGATTTGGTAGAAGAAGAAGATGAATTTGAGGCCATGGATACCGATGGTGATGGCGTTGTAAGTCGTGAGGAGTTTGAAGCAGCACAGGCATCAGTCTCTGAACCAACTCATGAAGAAGAGTGATATTGTTCAATCGACGCCTTCAAACATGATTTATGTCTGAGACTGGTTGTACCGGATAGTTTCAACCGGTACGGTGAGATATATGGATGAACGTTCTTTGATATATGATTGGAATACCATTGAGTATGAGTTTAACCGAAATCCAAACAATCATCCTCACGGTGTTTGGTTTGATGATGAGACTCTACGTGATGGTTTGCAAAGCCCTTCTGCTCGTAATCCTACGATTGAACAAAAGATCGAATTACTCAGTTATATGGAAAAACTTGGAATTCAGAAAGTGGACCTTGGTTTGCCAGGGGCTGGACCATTTCACGTTGAACACATCGATTCAATGCTCAATCATATCACCGAAAACGACTATTCTATTCGCCCCGGTGCTGCAGTTCGAACACTCATGAACGACATTGAACCTCTGGTTGAATTACAACAAAAGCATGGAATTCCTGTCCAAGCTTCCGCCTTCCTCGGTACAAGTCCTATACGACAATATGCGGAAGGATGGACAATGGAAAAGTTGCTCTCAACGATGGAAAAAGCAGTTTCATTTGCTGTTAAAAACGACGTTGCAGTAATGTTTGTGACAGAAGATACAACTCGTTCAAAACCTGAAGATATCAAACTCATCTATCAAAGAGCAATGGAACTTGGCGTTCGCAGAATTTGTGTGTGTGATACATGTGGACACGTTACTCCAAATGGAGTTAAGAAATTACTCAATTTCATTGATGAAGAAGTCATCAAAGATAGCGGATACAAGCGAAGCGAAATTGAAGTCAATTGGCATGGTCATCAAGACCGTGGACTTGGTGTTGCAAACAACATTGCAGCAGTTGAAGCTGGAGCAGACGTTGTCCATGGAACTGCACTTGGTCTTGGTGAACGAGCAGGAAACGCTCCTCTTGATCAAACACTTGTGAATTTGAAACTCATGGGTGCGATTGATAACGATTTGACAATTCTTGGTGAATACATGCAAAAAGCTCACGAATATACTGAGGTTCCTTTGCCTCGAAATTATCCTGTGTTTGGACAAGATGCTTTTGAGACAGGTACTGGAGTCCATGCATCAGCAGTCATCAAAGCCATGAAGAAAGGAGACCACTGGCTTGCAGACCGTGTCTATTCTGGTGTTCCTGCAGGTGAATTCGGATTGGAACAAGTCATCCGCATTGGACACATGGCTGGTCGTTCCAACATCATCTGGTGGTTGCAACAACGAAATTACGAAGCAACAGACGAACTCGTTTCCCATCTCTTTGAAGTAGCAAAATCACAAAGAAGACTCATGGACGATGAAGAAGTTATTCAAGCGATCAAAGATTTCAAGTCAATGAACTAAGATTCTTCCTCAACATTATCTTCTCTATTGACTTCTTCCAAGGTTGTCTCAAGCCATCCACTGTCAACACTACCCCCGTCCCATTCGCCAACAACTTGGACCTCAATCTCCTCTTCTTCTCTCCAAACAGGCTCATCAAGAGACCCTTGTGTAACAAATCGGCCATGACTATCAACCTGCTCTTCTAGAAGTGACATGTGTTTTGAGACAGGTAGGAAATGCCCTACAGGCATTCCGGCAGCAACGAATGGATTTGTAGCGATACATATCATCAATCCATCTTCTGGCGCTAAGATATCAACGGAGAGGCCAGGAGTTGCAGGGTCAGAAATACGAGCAACAACATCCCCCTCTTTCATGATCGATCCACAATCAACAAACAAATCGAGCAAACCTCCCTCTCCAGCACGTAGCCATGTAGATCCACTTGCTAGCATTCTAAAGCGGGGCCTGTGTGGCTTTTCAGGAATCATTTTCAAACTTCGAAGAATGTTGACTACGCCGTGGACGGCAACCTTGACTGAGGATTGGTCGAGCCAATTCGCTCCACCACCCTCGTATGTAATTGAAGGGATATCAATTTCGTTGGCATTGCTTCGAAGAGAGCCACTTGGCGGTTTGGAATCTAAAATTATCTCAATTCCAAATGCTTTTGCAAGGATGTTTGATCCTGCATGCGCAAGGTCTACACGTATTTGTGGCATGTTAGAACGTCCCTTTCCTGCACTATGTAAGTCAATAATTGCATCTGAATCCTCAATTAAATATCTCCACACTTGATGAGCCACTCTTCGGGTTGATGATCCTTTGGGATTACCAGGGAAATTTCGATTCAAATCCCTCCCATCGGGGAAATATCTTGATTTCGAACGATATCCCGGCATGTTCACGACTGGGACGATTCGAATTGTTCCTGCAAGCGTTTCAGGATTGAGAGGCTTATCCTTTTCAGTGAAGGAATTTCCAAGTAAATGAGTACAAGCAGAGGGTCCTGTTAATTCATCTCCATGCATTCCTCCAAGAATCGTAATCGTGGGGCCAGGTCGACTTCCATGGATAATCGTCACGGGTGTTGCCCATGGATCACCCAGGCTAACTTCGAGTAATGGGAGGTCAATTGTACGGATTGTCCCTCTCTTGATGGTCTTTCGATAAAACTTGTAATCGGTCCATTCTGCATTCCGGTCCCATTCAGTGCGATCTTCGGATTTATGTTCTGCAAGAG
>CAXAHE010000044.1:0-13399 GCA_963968475.1 uncultured Candidatus Poseidoniales archaeon
CATAGATTCCTCACCTGCATATTGCTAAGTTTGGATTGTAGTAGAAAAACGTTTCACCGACGCATTAGGTTTCCGATAAAAAGGCGCGGCAAGATTGCAGTACGATTGCTAAATCTTTCTCATGAATGACTTCATCAGCATGAGCTAGAGGGCGTTCATCCCAAGGATTGAAACAAATGGCATGGGTTGCTTCTTCGAACATCCCTATATCCCCTGCTGAATCACCAACTGCAATGATGCGATTGGAATCGACTCCTAGTCTTCTTTGAAGCATACGAACAAGCGCTCCTTTGCCGTCCATTTGTACTTGATAACGCCCATAATCAGCAATAGGCAAGGAACCATCTGCATTCTCAGAGCCTACTGTCCAGCCATTTGTGAACACGTGCAATCGAGTATCGTAGCCATTCGCAAGTCGCTTTGCGGTGTAACGATCGATACCACCCCAGCGCCTCTTCCATTTCTTATCGCTTGGAAAGAGCGTCGAAATATCACGTGCAGTTTGTTGTAAGCCACCACTTACAATGGCCACGTGATGTCCATCGTCAAGTAGTTCTTGAATGAGGAGTTTGTAATTCTTCATCATAGGCATGCCCACCATACAAGCACGTAAGTCTGCATCGCTTATTGGAAAACCATGCTTCTCAAGCCAACTGTCTTTGATCAATGCTACATCGAGTTTAATCCAGTCCCATTCATCAAGAAGACCTTGATTGTATAATTCAAAGGACTCATCATTATTGATTCCTAAGTTATCGTATACGAATTGCCAAGTCGAAAGGTGGTCAACCAGCACACGGTCCATATCTAAACAAATCAATCCAGTCATCGAATCACTCCTTATTTGGCCACTCATATTGAGCTTGTATTTGCTCAACCTGCTTACCCATGATGTAGAGCATCAGTGCAATCATCATAGCAAAGAGTCCAAACAACGTCATAGCAATTGTTGCAAAGGTGACTCCTAGTGACTCTGTGGTCAATTCGGTGAAGGTATCAACAACACCCCCTGATAGACGATAACCAAGAATAAACAACACCAATCCTGGAATACCGAATAAGAACAGTGGATGTCTTGATTGTATCATCCACATAAATAATTGAGCAAATCGAGAAGCGGTTGCAAGCGACTCGCGTTGAGGAAGAGTCGGCAAAGCTGTTGATTGTACAATGCGTACTCGAAGAGAATCCGATAGGTCATGGGCTGTAGATGATATCGGTGAATTCGAAAGTTCTACTAGACCGGTATTACTCAATGAGGAATGTTGGAATCTCGATTCAGAAAGAACACTTTCAGACGGGCTATCCACATCGCCAGAATCAGATACCAGCCCAACGTAAACATCCCATCCTTCTCGTGAACGATTAAGATGGAGAGGGAATTCTCGTAAAGACCATTCTTTGTTTACATTGATGATCAGATAATTATCCACAAGGTCGAGATTCGAGTCTACTAAGAGTTTCGAGATGTTGAGTAAATTATTATCATCAGTTTCAAGGAGGGTGCAGCCGATTTCTTCAACGAGAATTTTTGTTTCATCCTCTGAACCTAGGTCAATAAAGACAACATCATCAGTTACTTGACGTGCTCGGGTAAGGAATGATACGACACGAAGTTCGATATCTTGCCCGACGCCAATTACTCGTAACGTGCCTTTAACCACAACCTCTGGTCGACGTCCTACCTTTCAATTCTCCCTCATGAGGGTTGGGACACAACCCCTTTTGTGGACGAACGATTGGAATGGACATGCTGGAAGGACAATACATCGGTGTTGTCATCCCTGCTCGTAATGAAGAACATCACATACAAACAGTCTTGGAAACTCTCCCCAACTTCATTGACATGGCTGTTGTCATAGATGATGGTTCAACAGATAACACAAATCGACGAGCGAATTCCGTCCAAACCTCCTTTGAGAAAATCATCCTACAGACGAATGGAATCGGCGTTGGTGGAGCAATTGACCGAGGCCATCAGTACATTCTCAAAAATCTAGGACAACCATTCATCAGTGTCGTCATGGCAGGTGATGGCCAAATGGATCCAGAAAATATGGAGTCGTTGCTTCAACCGATTTTAACAGGAGACGCCGATTTTGTCAAAGGAAATCGAATGATGAATAACAGTGATATCAAACAAATGCCAAAAACAAGGCGTCGAGCCTCCAAGATTCTTGGATGGCTGACCACATTAGCCAGTGGGAAAAAGGTCACTGATCCTCAATGCGGATATACTGCATCTTCATCCACCTTGCTCCATCAATGGAATTGGAACAACTCATGGAAAGGCTATGGATACCCGAATTATTGGCTCATTCACCTTTCATCTGAAGGGTGGAACGTCAAGGATGTACCAGTTCGAGCAGTCTATGGAAGTGAAATTTCGGGAATTAAACCAAAACGTTTCTTTTTCAGTGTCGGGTTGATGATGGTGAAAGAGCATCATAAACGTTGTTTTCGGCATTTGAAAACCTCTCGATTGATGTGGGTCTCGTTAGCAGCATACCTGCTTGGATATGCAAGCATGTTTTGGGGGATGATCAATCCCTTAGCGATTTTAGCAGTGCCCGTCTTTTGGTGGGTCGCTCATCGAGTCGATCGACTCGCAATGTACCGATATGATGGTGGGCGTACCAAGATTTGAACTTGGGTCCAAGCGTCCCAAACGCCCGAGTATAGGCCAAACTAACCCATACGCCCTTAGTTTGGGGGACGCCATTCCGCATATGAAGTTCACTCAAGGAGTTGCCAGGTTCCGTCTTGTCGACGAATGATCGTTCCATTGATTTCGAGTTGATCTAAAAGGTCATCAGCATCCATGTCTGACTCTGCTTTGAGCAAAACCTCCTCAACATCCTTTCGACGAATTACACCACTCTGTCCTGCTTTTTCTACAATCAGCGTGTACAAACGGCGTGGAGATGTTGAGTTAATAGCAACGAGAGGCTCTTCCATAGCCTCGAGTTTTCTACGGAGTTCATCACGAATCTCTTTAGGAGTATTTGCTAAAGCCACTTCAATCCTTAGTTGTGCTGCTGAATCAGCTGTGGCTACAATAGGAGTGCTGCTTGCTAGAGTTTGCCCACAATGAGGGCATTGCCGGGGTCGAGTACGTGTACCATGACAATTCCTGCAAGCAGGACATCTCACAACACTCCATTTCTCCATAAGGTTTCCTTCGGGCAACAGATTAAGAAGATTCACAAACTAAAATCTGTACCTGTTCTTTGCGGTTGGCCTCCAGGACGACGTGCTGGAGCAGCAGGTGCCTTGGTATCAACACGTTTCTTTTCAGGTTCAGCGCTACGCGTTAATGCACCACGAATTGGACCGGTTCTTCCACGTCCTGCCATTCGTAGTGAATCTGGTAAGATCAAGGCTGCAATGGCAACACCGTGATGATCTGCTCCTGCAGTCACTTCATCAACAGCCACATCAAATGCAACCACTTCTAAATCACGAGACGCAAGTTTCCGCTGAATGTTTCTCCGCAAGAGGAGAACTGTTTCTTCATAGTCTGCTTCGGTTGTGATCGTAGCAACAATTGCACATTCTTCCCCTTCTGGTGTTTCACAGAGAGCATAGCCGACTCCTGCACAAGCAGTAGAACCAGACCATGCATATGCAGTGGCGAGATGGCATTCAACAAGAGAACCCATTGGCAATGCTTCTGGAGGAACAATATTGAATCCTAAAGGAAGCATTGCACCCTGAACTTGAATCAATCGAGCATCGCCCAAGCCGAGTTCAACGAGACCTTGATCGAATGCATCTTCTCCGTTTTCTCCCCAAGGAGCAACTGCAGTCATGAGCCACCCGCGAGAGGATTTAGAGCCTCCTTCTTGTCCCGCCATGAAGTTAGAGAGTCCAATCGGTTCTTGAATAAAGTGGTCAATAGTGAACGCAATGAAAGAAATGCTATGTCAAATCACTTCTTCGCCAATGTTATGGCGAACGCCTCTCGGATGCTGTTAATGGTTTCAGCAGTCGGCTTGTTGATCACTGCTGTGGTCCTCTTGTTCAAGAATAGTGGTTCAACACTAATGGTCATTCCAATCTTTGGCGCTGCTATTTTAATGGGATTCGGATATTTCTTATTTGATGCAAGAGATGATGAGAATCAAGGAAGTACTGCCGGTGTACTCATGCAAACAAAAGGACAATCCACAGGAATTGAATCCACTAGAGAGGAATTACCAGATCTGATTTCATCCGATTATGAGATACCAATTCTTTAGAATTAGTTCTCGTCTTGACTCATGTATTTTCCAAACCATTGATCTTCTTCAGTCGAAGGAAGACCCTTTGGAGCTTTCTTAGATGGAGACTTACGAACAAGCAGCAACAGAACAAGAAGACCAAGTAATGCACAAGCCGAAATCAAAATCATTTCGTTTGAATCTGAACCCTTACCTTTCTTCGAATCCTCATCGTCATCATTCGTATCAGATGGTTCAACAATCACTTGAGGTTCAATCAAACATGTAGTGCAGAACATGGCGTCAAATGTGATTACATTGCCAGCAAGATCTGTGACTGTAAAGGAGAACGAGATGTTTTCAACGGATTCTAAAATAGCCACATCAATATGTGGAGTCGACTGACTAAGGTCAAGAACCTGTAACTGAGTTTCTGATGAACGCACATAGGTTACAGATACAACATCATCTGAAAGAGTAAACTGAATGGAATAATTATCAGATTCAAGGTTTGAGAATGTGGCGTCTTCGCCCCCAGTGAACCAACGACTTGTTTCCAATGACTGTGAGGAGTCAAACAATTTGAGTTGTGCTTGTGGTGTTTGACGATCTTCCTCAACAGAGTCACTCAATTTCCAGTTGGCAAATTCAATCACATTCCCGAACGCATCGATGCCTCCGATGGCATAGACTGGAGTGACGAGTTCACCTTCTTGAGCCACTGTATCGACATACAGCATGTGTACTGAGGCTCCGTCATTCATCATCTGACCAACAAAAACCCAAAGAGATTCATCGGATAAATCACTGTTCAGGTTTCGATATAGCATCCATTCAGTCCCAACTTCATCAGTACGTCCAGCCCAACGAAGTTGGGTCGTGCCATTGGCAAAATATTCAGCATCAAGAGCGAGTGGAGCCTCAGGAGATGTCGTGTCTTCAACGATTGGTAACATCATTGAATTGTAAGACATCGTGATGTTTGTTTGCGCATAGGTCACGTTTTGTGTGCCAAAGGAAGCAATCACGGTAACTGCATACCATGCATTTCCAGAAGTGCCTGCTGCAATCGTGTTGTTGTACTGTTCTTGACCGGACTCTACAACTGCAAGTAACTCCACGTTAATGCTTGACAATGAAGTTGTGTTGATTCTGCTCGTAGTGGATTTCCAAACTTGATACATTGCCTCAGGATGGCCTGAGATATCCGTCCAGGTGATTTGAGTAATCCCTTCTGAAAAGGTTGCTTCAATATCATCAATGATGTTTTCTTCCGGAATTAGTGTGTATTCGAAAACCCCTGCATTTGGTGCGGTTGCAAGGTTCGATTGCTGATTGCCGAGTTGATCTGAAAGTGTGATGAGGTAATATGTGACACCGCTGTAACTGGATTCTACAGAGTAATTGTAGTGAGTAGTATTTGCTTGAAGTTGCCCAAGTTCAGTCACTTCATCAGAGGAAAGGTCGACAATCATCGAAGGACTTCTCCAGATGTGAAGCGTGTGGTTTTCATCTTCAATTGTCGAACCGTCCCAGTCAAGTGACGTGATTGACGTTGATGAATCGAATGAAGCCAGAAGAGTACCAGTAATCGAAGAACCTGTGTTATCCTCGACAATAGCTTGAGTTAAGGTGTTTCCAGACAAGAGGCGGGAATCTGAGTCGCTTCCAAAGTAATGCAGTACGGTGTAGAATACTGTTTGGCTCACTTCTTCTTGGTGAACAATATCAAACTGGGTAACGTCAGAACTTAGATTTGAAGCAACCTCTGTTTTGGCTAAAGAACCCCAGTTGTTTGGGGTTGCAGGGCTTGTATGGCTCCAAATGGATGTCGTGTGAGTCTGAGACAAAGAGGAGTCAACGGTCGCAATATCAATCCATGACAAGGTGGTGGTGGTATTCAAAACATCATACAACCCTTGCAAAGCATAGGGTGATGAAATCGGTGAACCATACTCCTGGATAGGTTGGCTAAGCGCTGAATCACCTGCTGTGAAATTACTGATGATTGTTCCATTTTGAAGTGTACTGACTACGCCGTAGTAGAAACTACCATTCGTGGAAGGAGGGATGGAGTTCGTGACTGAGTGGATGCGTTGCTTGCATTCAGTAAGAGTATCTGCGGGAAGACAAGCTTGTATCTGATCTGCGATGAGTTGACTTTCCATGTAATTCGAGGTGTTAAGCGGTTCATCTGAACGATAGAGTGAGTAATTTGTCAACGTAAGATCGGTTAGAATCAAGTAATCGTTTGTGTCGATATTACCCCAAGACAGCGTTGTTGTTTCACTCTCAGAATTGACGATTGCAACGAAGTTTTTTGCTTCAAGAACATGCCCCTCTACTTCGTCAGCACTCACTGTATTGATGAGTGGTGCCAACAAGAGAAGAATAAGGAAAATTGAAATGGTTTGCTTTGACATAGTGAACCCCTTAACATGACCTAAACGAACCAACCTTATCTCAATTTTCCATCCAACCTCAACCAAAATACTCATCAATGGCGGTTGTGAGGACGGAGCATGCTTCACGACATCGTCCACCAAATGGAACCGTCTGAACGATTCCAATATGCTCAACTTCTTGCTTATCTCGCAAGCGTTGACAACAATATTTCAAAACCTGAGATGGCCTTCTTCGAGCAACGCCTTGGAGCAACTCTTCTTTCTCCAGAGAGAAAGGAACAACTTAGACAGAAATTGAGTTCAAGCCTTAACCTCGACAAGCATCTTGCTGCAATGAATCCTCGTTCCATCAAACTTGCTCTAAGAGACATATGCTTGATGACAATGGCTGATCGTGAAGTCGAAGAATCAGAACGTGAAGTTCTTCTCAAGGTTGCAGCAGCAGCAGGCCTTACTGACAAGCACGTTGATGCGTTGCTTCAATGGACCATCAAAGGATTCCACTGGATGCAAGAAGGCTACAACGCCCTTGACATCTGAAGAAGGAAAGCGTCTTCACAGAAGTCGAACGGTTTCAAGATTCTTTGGAGCATAAGTTCGACATCGATACTTATCTCTCAACTCTTTTCCAAGTTCACTGCACTTGTAGTAATCTCCGTGGTGGCAGATGATGTTGCGAGGCTTTGGATTCATGGAATCAACGAAAGCAAGTAATTGGCGTCGGTCTGAGTGTCCACTGAATCCATCGATCGTAGCCATTTCACAACCAACCTTGACAATTTCAGTACGACCATCGATGAGCATAGGAACTTCACCGAATCCTTTCTGGAGACGACGGCCCAATGTACCTTCAGCTTGGTATCCAACAAAGCAGAGTGAATTTCTCTCCTCATGCGCCCAGTTTTGGAAGTAATTCATGACTGGTCCACCGTTGAGCATACCCGATGTTGCAAGAACAATACACGGACTTGTATCCATAACGATACTCTCTCTTCGTTGTGCTCCTTCGACGGTTCTAAACCAAGGACTTGTAAATGGATTCTCACCATCATCCTGCTGCAATGATTTTCTTAGAGCTGCAGTGAGATAATTTGGGTGGCTTGCGTGAATCGCTGTTGCCTCTTGAATCATACCGTCAAGACAAACAGGGACTGGTTTGACAGCACCTGAGCGGAAGAGATCATCGATGGCAATCATGACTTCTTGGGAACGACCTACTGCGAAAACAGGACAAATCAGTTTACCGTTCCTTTGCAAGGTACGAGTTACAATATCTTGGAGCTCTTGGTTGGCTTCTTCACGTGATGGTTGGTAATCACCGGCAGCACCGTATGTCGATTCAATAACAAGCGTCTCGCATCGAGGGAAGCGAGTATTCGCAGCATCGAAGAGCCAAGACTTCTCGAACTTTTGATCGCCTGAGAAAACAATGTTGTGCTTTCCGTCAGCAATGTTGAGATGAACTGCGGATGAACCAAGAATGTGACCTGCATTCGAGAAGGTCAACTTCACATCTGGAGCAACGTCTGTGGTTTGATTCCAATCAACATCGACAACGTGACGCATACACATACGGATGTCTTCCATATCGTAAGGAGCACGCTTACCTTCTGCTCCACCGACTTTCAGATAATCCGTTTGCAAAAGCAACATCAGGTCACGAGTTGGAGGGGTACAGAAGACAGGGCCTCGATATCCATACTTGAACAAAACAGGAAGCATTCCTGCGTGGTCTAAGTGAGCATGTGTCAATACAACTGCATCGATTTGTTCCAATGGGAGTGCTTCTGGTGCAGTGAAGTATGGCATAGGGTCAGTATCGGATGCGATGTTAACACCTACGTCGATCATAATTCTCGATTCATTCGTGGTTACGAAGTGGCAAGCACGTCCTACTTCCTGATAGGAACCAAGAGCAGTAACACGAGCCCAGGTCGAACCAGGTCGCTTTGGTCTGTGAATATTCAAACCGAAATTTCTTAGCAACTTTCTACGCTCTTCAGCGTTTGCTTCTCGATATCCACGGATATCACGAACTGTTTTGGAGATGATTGGAGGAGTTCGCTCGACGGATACTTCCCAACCTGTCTTAATTCGAATTTCTCTGGCAATTGCACCTCTTCGACCAACAGCCTCAGATGGATTCTTACACTGTATGATGACTTTCCAAATGCAAGGGTCAAAGTATAATTCAGAGATATCGGCTGTCTCAGGTACAAGTTCATTGATGACAGCAGTTGTCGCTTCCTTATCCAAGACGATTTCAGCATTCGGACGCATAACCACTCGGCGCTTGATTTTCTTCGATATCTTTCCAGCAAGTCCTTCAGAACCTACGAACTTGTCAATTTCACTTGTGAATATGGCAATATCGCCTGCTTCTAAATCGGCTTTGTACTCGACATCACGAGGTACAATCTTACTTATTTCATCTTTGATTTCCTTGAAGGTTAATCGCATAATTACATCTCCTCCCGCAACTTAGCATGCTACGCATATCCATAGGAATACGGCTATGCCGCGGGAGTATGAATGAGTTCACTTCTTCTTTAGAAGAGAATCAATTTCGGATTGCTCGACTGGGACGTAGCCGTCCTTTGCCGTAATGACTGCGAGATCCATTCCGTTTCCGGAGGCTGCGTCTCTTTGGCCAGAGGCACTCAGAGCACGAGCAGCGAGACGAACTGTATCAGCACGGTTCATTCCTTCGGAGAATCCATCTTCCAGGACACCGTACATGTATGGGGAACCTGAACCAGTGGCGCAGTACACATCAGGAATTGAGCCACCAGCGGAATCGATTGAGTAAACATGAGAACCATCTGCGTCAACACCTACAATGAGGAGTTGAACCCAGTGAGGGCGTCCTGAAAGGAGGTTTGCTGTGAATGTAGCAGCTCCCTTTACAGTCATGTTTTGTCCTCTTCGAAGTTGGTAAAGTGAGACTTCAGCAGCGAGCGTGCGAGAGAGTGATTGTGCATGGCCAACAAGACCAGCAGTTGTAAGAGCAAGATTGTCACCAATCTTGAAAAGCTTCTGAACGCTTTTGTTTGCGATAAAGTGGCCCATAGTAGCCCTGTGATCGGCACCAACAACGACACCTCCGTTGAAGGTAATTCCTACTGTGCTGGTTCCAGTTTTCAATACACCGTCTTGCGCTTCCATGTTTTTCACCTGATTGCCACCCCATATGAACTGCGGGGTCTGCAATCTCACCCTGCCACAGGCCCCTTATCAACTCGCCGTTTAGAAAGCATCATTTTTCATCATCAACAAAGAAAGCATTCTTGTGCCACCGCGCTTAGGGCCGCTATATGGCAAGGAAACGCCCCTCTGAACCTGATGATGGGCAGTTCTCACTGGACGATTTCGTGAATCAAGAACCGGCAAGTTCTGATAACGTACCGGATATGATCGATTTGTCTGAAGAACCTCATCAACCTGTAGGCAAACCATTGCGCACCTTCTCAATGCCAAGTCGTGCTAATATTGTTGCTGATGAACCGACACCACCTCCAAGTTCAGGACTCTTCCACAACCTCGGAAAGCGATTCCCGAATCCTCCAATTCCAATGAACGATGGAGGCATGGTCCTTCACCGTGCAACGTTGATCGATATGACTGGAGTCGATACCCTACTTGACTGGGTTTCAGACGGACATGCTGCATTGGTCGAAATGGCGCGACTCATGAACAGACAACAGGAAGTAACCAACGTATTGGCACGTCTCCATCTTTTCGTTGAAAACGACATGGGTGGACAAATCGTTCAAATCACAGAAACAAGAATCATGCTTTTACCACCTGGATGTGTTGGACTCAATGGCCTTGAGGATGAAGCATTCAATGATGAAGCTGAACGTCTTGGAGGACTTTGATGGAAGAACAAGCAATCGAGATGCCTTGTCCCATGTGCCAAGAAGAAGGTCAACTTGGGATGATGGCTCATGTTGATGAGATTCCATATTTTGGCGAGCATACTCAAGTGACTGTTCTATGTCATGCATGTGGATGGAGACAAACAGATTTCATACCAGCGGAAGGAAGGAAACCAGGAGGATGGAATTTTGAAATATCTACTGAGAAAGACCTCAATGCTCGAGTTATTCGTTCATCTTCATGCACAGTGTGCATACCTGAACTCGATCTTGAAGTGAATCCAGGCGGCAATGCAACTGGCTATGTGACAAACATGGAAGGTCTACTCAATCGGTTCATCAAAATTGTAGAAATGGTCATGAAAGACCTTGAGGAAAACGAGGAAGAGAACTTGAAAACCCTTCAACACATGCTTAAACGACTTCAAAAAGCAGGTTTAGAAGGAGATGGACTTCATGTTGAACTTCTTGATCCACAGGGATTATCCCAAATTCTCCATGCAGATGCTGTCGATCGTGATTTAACGGACGAAGAGTTAGCACGATTGCCTGTTGGACCAGACCCAGCAGTTTTCTCAAAGTGAGTTCGTATCGAAGAACTCATCGACAAGATGAGCGGTTTCATCTTTCTTCTCTTGATGGTTTGAAAGCCACTCAGTGGCACGGTCTATACAAAGTTGCTTCATCTCTCCAGCAAGTAGAGCGCCCGAGCGGTATTGCTGGTTTATCTCTTGCAGATAGTCATCATCATCTTCAAAGAAATACATCATGTATTGGTACGCAACGTCGATGTCTGGGTTACCTCCAATTCTTCGATGCTCCTCGATAGTAGGTTGACCACCAGAGAAAGCACGCTTGATTTTCTTCTCGACCGCTGCAATATCGTCGTCCAAGAAGATGGTGGTTTTCGGCTTACTACTCGACATTTTATCACCGGTTAGACCAACAGCAAAGTGATGATAGGTCGATGAAGGCGCAAGCAATCCCTGTCCACCTAAGGTTCGCTCATAAGCGAGAAGTTGCATTCGGATTCTGTGAATATCTTGTGACGTAGCACTTGGAACCATTACTGTCCCTTCCTTAGGATTGGACATGATATCAGAGAAGCCCATTGCCTCCATATTGTTGACAATCCCATCAAAGATCAATTGACGCTTAGCACGGTCGATTCTACCATTAGGAGATTGGCCAAACGTTTCAGCATTCTCTTCTTGAACAGATAAACGAATGAGCGCACCACTTCTTTTTCCAGGACCAACATTGAACCAGTTGGTCTTACCTGCTAGGCCACGAGTGAGTCGAAGATGCGGATCTTGGTCAACACCAACAGGAACAACGATTGGACGAAGGCCACCATATTCATCCAATTGAGGATGTAAGATATCACCTACTTGAACCATAGGAGCCTGTACATGAGCCAGATTTGTCTCTCCAGAGAATCCATAAATCGATTCAAACTCATTCAAATTGGTGCGCTTTCCAAGTTGGAAACCAAGTCTCTGAACAGCTGAACGTTGTGATTGAAAGTAGACTTCGGTTGAATCCGAAAGTAGGCCGAGTGCAGCATAATTGGCAACGTAATCCTTGCGAGCGCTTTCTTTTCCAGCAGCAAGAGAAATCCCTCGAGTTGCTTGTGATTCAAGATCTGCAACTGCAATCGTTACGTCTGCACCCATCTCTTGGTAATATCGAACTTGTTCGATGACCATAGAGTGGCCAAGATGCATTCGACCACTTGGCATTAAGCCAGTTAAGACTCCAAAGGATTCCTTACGTTGATGCGCCCCAAGGATGACATCAAGGTCACGATGAGCGAAGACGATTCCTCTTCGGTGAAGTTTGGTTGGAGCTGGTAAATCAAGCCCCGAAAGTGAAGAAAGACCAAACTGGTCGATGATTCGAGCATAATCTGTGGATTGATTACTGCTCCACGGATCGATACGGACTGATTCGTCTTCCATTTCTTACCCTCCTAACGACTGCTCCTCGCAAACCGATTAGAAGCCTTCGCTCCTATTCCTCTTCTAAAGATGGTTTTCTCTGGCTCATGATTCCACCCATAGGCCCGATACCCTCTCGACCAAGAACACCCATCATAACGAGGATTGTGAGAAATCCAGAAGCAAGAGCGACGTAAGGCAACCAAGGAAGCCTACCATCGATTGTTCGTGGAGAAAGGAGCCAAGTGAAGCGGAGTTCTTCATCGGAATCAAAGCGCTTTGACCAGAGGAACAGATCAGTCGTATCGTGAGCAGCAATGGTAACAGCAGCCTCATATCCATTCCAAAACTGAGATTGGTTGAGGACATCAAACTCGATGTTTTCACCTTCGAGCAAGACCTGAACAACCGTTCCACGCTTAACAGAAAGCAACAAATCAGTCCCGTCCATTCTCCATCCTTCTGCAGTCTGTCGCTGGCCTGTAAGGTTTGTAAGAGAGATTCCAGCAAGGTTCTGAACATCAATGACTGTCGCATTCTCAAACGATAAACGCCATGTTACGGGGACGTCCCAAGCCAATGGAGCAACGCTTGTGCATTGTTCTGTCACCTCGGAAAGGAATGTTAGTGTCGAAGTACTCTCATCAAGCGTTTTCGTGAGTTGATAACATTGTGTTGTTGACCAATAGGACCATGCTTGACCCCATGTCGTCATCCAAGCTTCAGCATCATTTTGCAAGTAATCAACAACATCAGAATTATGACGAATCGTAGCATCATTGACTCGACCAATCCAGTACAGATTGACCAAACCGCCTTCATCAACAGCGGAGCGAACCGTATCTAAATCACCGATTCCTTTCTCTAAACTACCACCACGGCGACCAAGATTGAACCAATCCCAAGTATCGTTTGGAGCATCAGTCGCATTATGCCAAACCGTGTCATTGAGGCCAGTGTTATCACCATGAACA
>CAXAHE010000045.1:0-13036 GCA_963968475.1 uncultured Candidatus Poseidoniales archaeon
CATGCAATGCTAACAACACCATTTGTGATTCGAATCCTCTTACCAGCCCTACGGAGTCTCGATTCTTCATATGATGAAACTGCGGCTATGCTTGGTTATACACAATGGCAACGATTCCTAAAAGTACGAATTCCATTAATGAAGGGTTCACTTGTTGTGGCTGCAACTCTTTCTATCGCCTTTTCTTTGGGTGAATTTGGAGCATCATGGATTCTTTTGCGTTCTGGTTCTTGGGACACATTACCCATTCTTGTTGATCAATTAATGGCACGACCAAAATATTTTCAACTTGTGGAACCAGTTGCCATGGCAACTGCATCTCTTTTGATGATGGTAACTTTCGTTCTCTTTGTCATCACTGAACGTTTTAGAGAACATCAAGGAGGAGGATTCTAATGACAATCGAAATTCAATCACTAACACTTTCCTATGATGAAAACACCATCCTTTCAAAGTGTGATCTACGTTTATCGGAAGGAGAAATTCTCGTCATACTAGGACCAAGTGGATGTGGAAAGACAACCTTGCTACGAGCGATTGCTGGATTTGTACAACCTGATTCCGGGACAATTCACCTCAATGGTAAAATCTTGAATGAACTCCAACCAGAGCAGAGAAACATTGGCATGCTTTTCCAAAGACCTGTACTCTTCCCGCACAAAGACGTACTTGGAAACATTCTCTTTGCTTACAGAAAAAAGAAAGAGCGCAAGATGGAAGAAGTAGATGAAATCATGAAGGACATGGGAATCTACGCAATGAGGCATCAAACCATAGAAACGCTTTCTGGTGGAGAGGCACAACGAGTCGTTCTTGCAAGAGCGTTGTTAACAGAACCTGAGTTATTGCTTCTTGATGAGCCATTATCATCTCTGGATTTAGACGTACGACGCCAGTTAGCTTCTGAGATACGAACGACCTTGAAATCGAAAGGTATTGCAGCGATACATGTGACTCATGACCATGAAGAAGCAGCAATCATTGGCGATCGTATCATCGAGTGGAATGAACTTCATCTACTCGAGAGTGAATAGACTTCAAGCGAAAACTGCAGATACAACTTGAGGTTGTGTGAGGTAGATTGTCAAGCCAATACCAGCCATAATCATCATCCAGGAACCAACAAGTTTGATCATTCCAGTCATTCTTCTCAGGAAATTAATCATTACTTGACGACCAAGACCGACAAGTACTGTAACAAGAATCATCAGTATTAACAAGCCAATCATAAGTCCGCTTAGGCCAGAAATAACTGCAGATGTCCCAAGGGTTCCAAGGAAAATGACGAATGGAAGTACTGCAGCTGCAGTACAATCAATGGAAGCAGCAGCGTAACCAATACCGTAGAGATACATGTTTCTACGTGGTGTAAACGTCTCATCCATTTCAGTTGTCGACCATCTGTCTACAAGTTTCTGAACGAATCCAAGTAGATGCGAAGTGATCCCGAGGAGCATAATCGTACCAAGAATGACAAGAAGTAAAGCAATACCAATGGCAATGTAATGAATTAATCCAGACTTCGCAAATGCTTCACCCATTGCAAAGGCAAGGATTCCGATGATGATGAAGAAAGTCCACATCCCTAATCCTGCAAGTGAACCAATGACCCATGAAGATGGCATTTTTGTTTTCAGTTTGCCTTCTTCGATGAGTTCGTCTTCTCTCGCACCAAGACTGAGGTAATAGGAGATAAAGCCAGGTAAAACAGGGAATGCACAAGGCGAAAAGTAGACCAAAATCGACAGAATCATTCCAAGAACAAATACTGCAACAAAAGACGTTGACGGCTCTTCCCAAGCGATTCGATCTGACATCGTAATCGAAACGTTTCCAGTCAATGCAGCTTCGAGGGATGAATCAAATTCACCCCAGCCATTACTTGGAGTTCCTGTGGTTTGTTTCTCGATGATATAACCTTCAACATCGATGACCATAACGACTGGAATTTGTCCGGCGCCTGCAGTTGTGAAGAGTCTGACGGGATCGGTTGTGGTACCGTCCTCCAGCATAGCTGCATCTACAGAACCAAAACCTGTAGGATACAAAGGAACTGTGTATTCACCACTTGTTTCATTGAGATAACTTACAGATTCCCCATACCATGACCCGTAACCTAGAATGTGCAAATTGACACCATTCTCGTCGGCTAAAGCCTGCCATTCATCCATTTTTTCTTCAATATGTTCTTGCACATAATGACAATTTGAACAATCATGCGCCATCATATCGAGAATAATCACATCGCCTCGAAGAGAAGAGGTGGTAATTCGACCATTCTCATCAGCAATTTCAGATTCGATTCCAGTTCGATTCAAGGAATCCATCATGATGTCAGGAATTGGTGCGGGTTCAGCATCGGACTCAAAAATGTCATCAATACTGTCGAACAAGGTCAAACCTGCAAATGCAATTGTTCCAAACATGATTACGGCTATGCCGAATGCCTTCCACGTTTCAGAACGCTTGAAAACGTCCCAATCGGCTTGTTGGAGGAGGCCCATAGAAATTCCAGAAAGTGGATACAAATGAATCTAATGGATTCATTCATCAATTTCCAACTGATACATAATTCGATTCATAAATCGGGTTTCCAGACATAGAATCGATGATTTTTATTCGTATATCACAAACGGAAGAGCCATCACAGAGATCGTCAGAACCTTCGCTTAGAGTAATTGTTTCAGCAAAGTTCCAACTGTTGTCTCCATTATCGCTAAGGTGGCAATTCGTTCCAGTGGTTTCGGGGGGATTTGTGCATTGCATGTAAGCGCCTTCATTTACTGATAATTGTAAGTTTACTTGCGCCCAGTTCAAATCATCCCCTAAACTCATCTCAACGTAGACTAAGTCCTCATTAGAAGCACTTGAAGGGTTCATGCCAGCATCAGATACATCAAAATCATGGAATGAAAGACCTTCATCTGTATTTCCTTCAGCAAGGCTTGTAGCCCAAATATAGAAGATCAAACTTGCTTGTGAAAAGGATACACCGTTACATTCTGAAGCGAGAGATTGGATAACACTTTCAGAAAAACTTTCATCGAACGATGCGAATAAATCGACCACATCTGATGGGATAGTTGAAGCATCTTCGACATCAATTTCGCCTCCATCTTCCTGAAATTCAATTAACATTTCAGCGGCGTCAACCATGAGGGGGTATTGAGGTGCTTTATTCATTGTAATACAAGGGAATCCGTTTTCTGAAAAATCACTATCCTCTGGATAAATAAGGACACCATTGCCATCAGCGGCGAGGTACATCGAAAACTCTTCCTCTTCTGTTGAAGTAATATTATCTTCAGCCCCATCTTCTTCATCTTCGCCCTCTGCACAATCTGCATCACCATCGTTGACCCAATCACCAGGGATTTCATCTCCTGCATCACAGGTAAAGGTAGACTCGATAGAAGCCAACTCAAGATGAATGTAAGGGACGTTTGACTCCGATGATAGTTCGCTTGTTATCTGAAGATCCTCTTCTTCTTCAAGAGGTATTTCTTCATACACACATGTATCGTAAACCACACCACTTTCATCATCTGCTTCTTCGAGATATTCATTCGCTTCATCAACCGATTCAAAGCAATCTTTCATTTCCAACAAATAGATGATGTAGGAATCATCCGCATTCATCTCGACACGCAAACTAAGCAGTAATCCGTAATACATACCATCGAGATCTTGATTTGTGTAAGTTGTTGGTTCGTTTGAGTCATCTAATAATTCGGTACATCCAGCAAGCATCATCGTGCAGGCAAGGAAAATAGCTATCTTCTTCATGAATCACTGTTATGAATCGAAAGGTATAGTCCTTCCGTATTCATCGATGTTCGTTCAAGTGGACTACTGAGACCTCAAGACGTTCATGTGTAGGATGTACTTCTACCATAAGCACAGGTACTGAAAGGATTTCTGCAAGTTCCTCTGCTACACTGACTGGCATCTCAATGCGTTGTGTTTGAGCATCATAACGAAGCCATGCTGAATCAATGGCAAGCGTTTCACGTAGTTCTTCTACATCGTCACGAGCATCAGATGGATCTGTTGGAATCGCACCAAAGAGAATTGTATCATCTTCTGAGAGTTGCTCGTATGGCCGAAGTGTCGCCTCGCCTCGACGACGGAAACGTGCCCTTAATTGCCCTGCATCTTTGTATGAGGCAGTACAGAATTTGAGATGATATGGCTTATCTTTTGACGCCTCTTTCAAGCGAAGGCCAAGTTCAAGAGAACCTTCTGCAGCAGCTGATAATCCACTTGAGAGGTTAAACCCACGCACATCCATATTCTCTTGATTTCCTATTGTAATCTCAAGTTCGTTGAGATTGATGAATTGAATTGGAAGTTCTTCGAGTTGATCGAGAAGCGAGAACAAAGAGGCTTCTTTATCAGGTTCACATGGTAATTCAATTCCGACGTTAATACCTGCTTCGTGAGCCGACCGTATCACGTCCTCATATTGGCGAGTTGTTCCGTCAAGTAAGTGAAATCTGAGTTCATCTAATCCAGCCTCTGCAAGTTTACCAACCCATTCATCCTTGAATGGTATTGAGGTGTAGAGATGAATGTGATGTTCAGGGCCAAAGGCCTTCTTGAGTTGTGTCACTGCCTCCACCGAACGCTCAGGATCGAGCATTGGATCGCCTCCAGTGATTCCTGTCCCAGTGGCTTTCATAGCATGGGCTTCTTCAATGACTTCTTCCCAAGTACTGCAACGGCGCTCGTTAGCAAACATGTCAGGAGACTCTCGACGATTTTCAGAGAGCGGACAATAGTCACAGCCCCAGTGACACTTCCCTGTAACGAAGAGGACCAGTTTGCGACCTTGTTGGCATTGTATGCAGCCTTCAGCCTCCCCTTCTTCAGCAGGCATGACCTCTGAAATCATTGGAAGATGAACGACCATGTGTAGTCCCTCTGGCCTCTCGTTGTTCAATTCGTCGGTGCTTGATTCACCATTTGTTGCAGAAGCCAAGTATGGAAGCGTCGATCACCTGTAAGTTCAGGATGAAACGTTACAGCACATTTGGAGCCGTCCATGACACCGACAATCTCATCTCCAAAACGGGCTATTACATCGCAAGTAACAGATTCTGAATCAAAACGAGGAGCTCGGATAAACACTCCCGGGAACGATGCCGCCGCTTCTTCATTTGCCACTGGAGATACGGCCAAAGGCGTATGTCCAAATTTATCTGCAGTTCGAGTCACCTTCACATTTGAGGATTCATGAAAAGGTAGGTCTACATCGACTAAGGCTTCGAATGATTGACGTTGACGACCCCAAGCATTTCGAGAGATCCCTGCCTGAATAAACGGAGAACGGTCTCCATCAGGCATAGCCAAAAGAATCGCTCCCGCACAGGTACCGAGTACAGGCCTGTTCGAATGATGCTCCATCCATGAGTAGATACCATCGAGAAGGCCTTCCGAGGATGATGCTTTTCTCATGGCGGTTGATTCACCACCAGGAAGAACAAGGGAATCAATTGTCTCATCAACATCGTTAGCTGAACGGAGATAAACAATTTCAACATCAAGTCCTAGGTCCATTGCTGAAGCAAGGAGAGCCTCCTCATGCTCATGCCGGGCACCCTGCAACATAGCAAGACCAATCCGCAACATGAATCTCCCTAGAAGTCCTCTTCTTTAGGACATAGCATCCACTCAAATTCCATCTTATTGAGAAAATCATAGATGTTGTTCAAAAACCGACCGCGTCTGGAATCAACTATGACCCACGAAGGAGACTGTTTTCTTGTCCCCGGCCCTGTTCGTATGAGTGATGCTTGTTTGCAGGCAATGGCAACTCCAGTTATGACAGCAAGAGGACCAGAATTTAGGGATGTCATGGCAGATCTAAATGCCGGATTACGTTCCGCATTCAATCTGACACCATCAGAACGAACTCGAGGAACACAATCTTGGGCTGGTGAGGATGGATACAAAGTCGTCGCTGTATCTGGAAGCGGAACTGCTGCAATGGAGATGGTCATTGCGAATCGATTCCGACCAAACGATCGAGTCCTTGTTCCAACCAACGGAAAATTTGGGGAACGTGTTGCTCAAATTTGCAAGCAATATTGCCAAGTGAAACACATCGCATATGATTGGGGACGTAGTTTTGATTTTGTGGAATTAGAAGAACAACTCGGCCGTGGCACATACGAAGCAGTACTTATTTGCCATAATGAAACAAGTACAGGAATCACTCAAGATGCTGCATCCTTGGCACAGATGTGCAAAGAATACAATGTAGCATTCATCCTCGACGGAATCACCTCTGTCGGAGGAGCACCAGTTCATCCTGCTGAATGGGGAGCAGAAGCAGTAGTGATGGGGGCTCAGAAATGTACTGCAGGGCCGAGTGGTATTGCAGCGATTGCAATCAATGAACACTTTATCGAACGGTTGGAAACCATTCGTAAGCAAGGTGATTCGAACCCTGTCTACTATCTCGATCTTGTCTCAGCACTCAAGAAAGGAGATGATGACCAAACGCCATGGACGCCTGCAATAAATTTGGCAATGGGTTGGGCTGCAGCTCTGCGTGAATTGGAAGAGGAAGGCCTTGAGAACCGATGGAAGCGATGTCAAAAACTTGCAAATGGTGTACGGAATTTATTCACCGACCTCGGCTTCTTGCTTCTTGCTGATGGAGGGCAGCAAAGTGATACAGTAACAGCCATCATGTATCCAGAAGGCATAGATGATTCATGGCGAAGCATGCTCAAAGAAAAGTACGACACACAAGTGATCGGTGCACAAGACCATTTGAAAGGTAAAATGTTCAGAGTTGGAAGTATGGGTACAACCACAGTCGAAGAGATGGTTGAAGGATGTAAGAGAATGATTGCCTGCTTCAATGAAATGGGACTCTCCCTTCCAAACGTTGATGTTGCACCGTACTTTGCGTAAATCATGGCGAAGGGAATTGTTCTCGGACGGTTCCAACCCTTCCACAATGGACATGAACATCTTGTTCTCGAAGCTCTTGAGCATTTTCAAGAAGTTACAATCGCAGTAGGATCATCTCAAGAAGAATGGACCACAAACAACCCGTTTTCTTTCAAAGAACGACAATCAATGATTGAAGCATGGGCCATTGAAAACAATTTGAAAGAACGTATTACAGTTGTTGGTATTGAAGATATCAATGATCCACCGAACTGGGTCGAACACGCATCAAAGACACATGGCATTGGAACCTTAGTCACCTCAGACAAGAGCACAAAGGAACTCTATGATGCTGCTGAAGTTCAAGTTCGTTGGATTGATTTACATCAACGTGAACAATTTGAAGGATGGAGAGTTCGCCAATCTTGCATGATGCTTTCAACTGTTTACGACGATGAGGCAACACGGTCTGTGCTGACACCAAGTGTACCAAGTGCAATCATTGAATGGTTGATTACAAATGATGCGCTTTACCGCTTTTTGCAATTGAATGCAGGTCCACACGCAGGCTGATTACTCGGTTGCTACGACAACTCGAGCAGCGCTCAACACACGCTCTTTGTACATGTAACCTGGTTCTAAGACATCAATGACGAGGCCTGCAGGGAATTGTTCAGAAGCAGGCAAGGTAGTGATCGCTTCCATCTTGGAAGGGTCAAATGCCAAGCCTTTCGCTTCAATGGCTTTGATTCCATCAGATTCCAACTCCCTCCACAACTTGTTTCGAAGAAGTCGCAATCCTTGAGCAACCGGAGATTCATCACCTTCTTCCACTTGCTGGAGTGCTCGATCTACATCGTTAAGGATTGGAATCATTCTTCGGGCAAGACCCATTCCGCCATATTGGATAAGTGTCGATTTTTCTGCCATAAGGCGCTTACGTACATTTTGGATTTCAGCTTCCTTGTACGCAATTTCTTTTTCTGCCTTTTCAGCACGTTGAGTGGCTTCTTCCAAAGGATCCAGTGGTTCAACATGTTCTGCCAAATCAATCTGTTCAGAAACATCATCGAATTCAGGGATTTCGTCATCATGATGTTCAGGAGTGTCTTCCTGCGGTATCTCTTCATCGTTCGACATAAATCATCCCAAACGGAAGTGGTCTTTCAACCCGACGCTGTCGTATCGTCAGGAAGGCCATGTACCAAAACGGTGGAAACATTCCATGACCCTGTCCCCCACTTTCGTGCTTCAAGGTGATCACGTCCAATAATTGCAACCATATCGGACTCAGAATTCCAACGATTCATCGTATAGACAAGGCTCTTTGCAGCCCGATTATGGGCTTCATACGTTGGAACAATTCGAGCATCTTCTTTTTCATCAAGCGTTTCCCCTAAGGCTTTTCTTCGTTCCATCCAGTCCATACAGACCTTCTCAGCATATTCTGATTCTGGGAGACCCGACAATTCCTTTCGGACATCATCCCATGTCTGACCCCCATAGAGAATATCCTCTCCGTCGATGACTGTATTTAGTGCAACATCAAGATACAGGTATGCCCTGCCCTCCCATACTTCCCAAGCGCCGGGGCTTGCCCATTGCATTGCAAGAAGAAGTCCCTTTTCACCATCTGTAGATTCATCAAGCAGTTGATGGAAAGACTTCTCCTCATCCTTAGTCCATGTCTGGGCATCCATCCAATCAAGTAATTCTGCTTCTGCATCAATATCAAACAAGACCTTTAGGCGAGGATCTTGAACAGGGCGAGTGTTCCGCAGCGTCCGCTTTTCGAGACCTTCATAAAGCGTATTCCATGGTAAATCCAATGTCAATTTCAGACGAGAAACATCGACTAAAAGAACAATGATTTCAAGCCCCATGCCTCAAACCAAACACAACTCTTCTTTGAGGCATTCGGCTTCTCCACAGGCTTCGACTTTTCAATAAATTGAGCCTCATGAGCAAGAGCATTGAAGAACAGCGGTCTTGCCATTGCGAATGAGGCGTTACGATGGCGACGATTAAGGAGCAAATCGATTTGATTCGCGCCGAGATTGATAAGACCCAAAAAAACAAGGCAACAAATGCCCATATTGGGAAATTGAAAGCCAAAATCGCTCAATTAAAACTCAAGGAAGAAAAGGCTACTGCTCACTCCAAAGCCAGCGGCGGTGGAAAGGGATTTGAAGTTCGAAAATCAGGGGACGCAACGGTATCGCTCGTCGGATTCCCATCAGTCGGTAAGTCGACATTAATCTCCAAAGTGACAGATGTTGCTTCAGAAATAGGTGGCTATGCATTTACAACATTGACGTGTATTCCTGGTGTCATGGAACACAGGGGAGCTAAAATCCAGATTCTGGATTTGCCTGGATTGATTAAGGGAGCTGCAGAAGGGAAAGGAAGAGGAAAAGAAATCCTCAACGTGATTCGTTCTTCAGACATGGTTCTTTACATTGTAGATCCGTTTCAAGATGGCCACTTCAAGGTCCTACATCGAGAATTACACAACTCTGGATTACGGCTCAATGAACAACGACCACCTGTGTTCATCAAGCGTGTCGAGAAAGGGGGTATTGACGTTCGTACCACCGTGGAACAAACGTACTTGACACAAGAAGAAATGGGCGACATTATTCGGTCATTCGGATTCACATCAGCCATTGTTACGTTACGTCAAGACACGACTGCCGAACAGATTGTAGATTGTTTGGCTGGTAATATCATTTACGAAAAAGCTGTTATTGCAATCAACAAAATTGACATCGCAACTCCCGAAGATATTGCTCGAGCAAAAATCGGATTACCAAAAGATTGGCCAATTATGGAGATTTCTGCATTCAAGGATATTGGACTTGATGAATTGAAGGATTTCATTTATGATAATCTTGGATTCATGCGAGTGTATCTCAAACCGCAAGGACAAGAAGCCGATATGGAAGAACCTCTTATCGTCAAGGATGATTCGACTGTCAGAACAATTTGTAGCAAACTGCACCGCGACTTTGTACGGAAGTTCAGATTCGCTCGAATCAAGGGCCCATCTGCAAAATTCGATTGGCAGCGTGTTGGTCTAGACCATCTCTTACAAGACGGAGATATCTTGACAATCGTGGTGAAGCGATGAAGACATTGTGGTCTTATCATCGGGACGCATTGGCAATTGGACTTGGCTGTTTTTTCACCTATGTTGGAATTCTCCATTTTATTGATCCTGACTGGTTTACAGCAATCGTACCCGAGATACTACCTGGTTCTGATGTGTTTTGGGTTATTGTCAGTGGGATTCCAGAAGTCCTCTGCGGAATCGGATTAATCGTTCCAAAAACTCGTGTCATGGCAGCAAGAGCAACGACTCTTCTCCTCATTCTATTGTATTGGGCCAATCTGAATATGTGGATTTATGATATCGAATTGAATGGAAATACATTCCCTCTATGGGCTCATATTCTTAGAGGCTTAGCACAAGTCGCTATGGTACTTGCAGCAGCATACTTGGGCGAATGGTTTCTTAGACCCAGTATACAAGAGAATTGATTAAGACCATTCATCATCACCAGACTCACCTTTACGCACTCGAATGAATGCAACGAGGATGAGAAGGATGACAACAAGTACTCCAATTTGCATTATAGCAGACGAACTCAAGGATGATTTCTCCTCATCATCAGTGTCAATTGGGTCATCTGTATCGCCACCTGGTTCAGTCGGATCAGTCGTCGTCGTCACATCAACAGTAAACGACAGTGTGCTGGAGTTCATGTTACCAGATGCATCTGAACTCTTGACAAGAAGAGTCCAATCAGCATTAGCAAGAATTTCGGATACAAACTCGTGGTTCTTTTTGGTTGCGAAGTCGTTCGAAAAGACAAGTACATCATCCAGATAGACTTCTTCGGTCGAACTTTCAGAAGTATACCAACTGATTCTAGCTTTTCCGTCTTCAAGCACTTCAACATCCAAATTCAGTAACTCAGGTGGCGTTAAGTCCACAATGTTGCTTGTGGTAAAGGTCACAAGAACATCATTCGTTCCATTCGCACGAATATATGCCCAATACGATGTATTGACTTCAAGACCCGTCAGCGTGATGGCATGATCTGTAGCGAATGCAGTCCATTGAGTTGGGTTCGAAGAGTTAACTGCCTCAGTTCCAGAGGTGGTGTATTGAATCGAGGTCGCATCGGCTACAGTCGTTGACCATGTCAGTACTGCTGAATTCGCGGTCACTGTGTCAACTGAGGCTCCAAAGATTTGTTGAGGCACCTCTGGCATTTCAAAGCCAGTTAATTGAGCATAGACATGCCCATCGACATCATAGGACGAGAGCATTGTTTCCTGACCAGTTCCATCGAGGACGATGTCCAAGACATTTGGATCGTAATCAATACCATCATCGAGAGCAGGGTTGGAACCGCCCCCAAGAGTCCATGTGCTTGCAGTTGCATCGACATCTCTCCATTTACCAGTACCAAATCCATCTTGGCTGCCAACAACCACGATGTAACGATAATTTGGAATATCATCCCCAATCACATCTTTACTTACTGTAAAAGTAATCGTTTTCGAAGTAATATCACCCGTAACATCAACACCACGGGAAGATGTGCTCCCAGTCATTGATTGAACAGCCATGACTGCACCAGGTTCTCCAGTTCCACTAATAGCAACCTCCCAAGCCCAATCAGGATGAATCTCAGCATTTGCCCCATCGAGCATATCTGTAGAACCATAGGATGTATTTCCTTGATCAACATAGATTTGCACAATCTGATGACTGAATCCATTCGAGAGACCCCAAATGTCAGTCATTTCACCAACTTCTAGGATGAATTGTGCATTCCAAGCGCTTTGACGAATCGTTAATTGTTGAGCATCCCAAAGACCGCCGTTGTTTGGAGTTGTGAAATCACTTGCGAGTGGATACGTATAGTCGCCATCTCCAGTTTCGTCGCCTATTGTATCATTCAATACCAGCAACGTCACCCATTCTTCGAGATCAGGTAGTACAAGTTCGGCAGGAGCCGGCGGTGCAATTTCCATGTCGATGCCATCGCCGTATGCGAGGGATTCAGCCCATGACGATACAACCTTCACACGAGTTGAATAGCGTGGAGAGAGTCCAATTTCTGACCATGGAATCATGAACTCATAGACGTCATCAACTGCACAGTCTCCTAAGGAGGAACTACCACTGAGAACCCATTGCTCTTGGTCTCCAGTCTTTCCTTTTGCTGTGAAGAGATTCCACTTTGCTCGGCCATCATCCCGAAGAGTATCAAAATCAAATGCGACCATGTATTTGGAAGGGAATCCAAGAATTTGATTGCCGTAATACGTTCGGAAATTGGTTTCTGCTTCATTGAAATTCACCGCATTCGGTTGCATGAAGTAAATGGCAAGATCTGGTTCGTCTCCATTTGAAGATTGGTTTTCAAGAACATCAGGAGTGTCTGCATCGATACGAACAAAGACATTTGAAGAGTCGTATCCAATGTAAAATTGTTCAATATCAAACGTATCTCCTGAGACAGGAGCATCGTATTGTGCAGAACCATCCCATTCACCAGGTAACGCAATTCCGTCAATCATTGGTTCAATAATTCCACTAGCGGCTGCTGTCGGTATTGCCGGATTAGTCCATAAATCTTGCAAATACGGTGGCAATTCAAGATTGACTGCACGATAAATATTGGAGAGATGTACTTTGAACAGAACGTCCCAATTCTCGTCGTATCCACTGTCTTGGTCAAGTCCGTACCACCAATACCAATCGCTACCTTCCGCAATGTAGAGAGATTCCCAAGCCGCAGTCAGCCCTGGATGATTCGGATTCAATTCCTCAAAGGCAACCAACTCTTGTCGTGCTTCAATCAAACGTTGCCAACCAAGGCTTTCCTCTTCTTCTCCAGCCCAAGTTCTGAGTGTACCATCAATCCATGAACCTGTTCCAATGGTTTGAATTTCAGGCAAGGACGTGCCCTTTTCTAGGAACTCGGATGGAGTTGTAGTCACAATCGTAGGGTGGTCTGCAAGACGACCGTACCATTCGGCCATGAACGGTCTTGCGTTGTCGTGATGTTGGAATTCTGACATGAACATCCAGTTTTCACCATCGAGAGCTACTGTA
>CAXAHE010000046.1:0-12957 GCA_963968475.1 uncultured Candidatus Poseidoniales archaeon
AGGTCGTATTGATTTAATTGCACCACAAGCAAATGCATTCGCAACATTCTCCGTCATCTTTGCAGAAGGACAAGGCGATCTTTATCTTCTTGGAATTGGATTCCTCTTGGGTATGTTTGTTGAATGGGTCACTGGAATGGGAACTTCATTCGGCTTGGGAATGTATCTCGATGTCCCTCACACCCTTCCAATGCTAATTGGTGGATACAGCCGAGACAAGTGGGAAGAGCGTAAACTCAAGCCTAAGATCGAGGCCATCAAAGAAGAAGAAGGGGCAACGGCAGCTGAAAAGAAGCGTGCCCTTATTCTCTTGAGTACCTTTATGGTCGCTGCAGGATTATTGACCGGTGAGGCATTCTTTGGAACTGAATCCAGTATACTTTCATTCATTGACACACTTGTTGCAAAGCCAGACAGTACTGGTTGGTACATTGGACGAATGGCTGGTTTCATCGGATTGAATGTTGGTATTGGGTACGGAATCTATGCTCTGTTCAAGCGAGCAGGCGTAATCGGTGGAGACCCAGTAATGGATGCTGAGTTAGTCAACGAGTCGTGAACTGCATGAGCGGGTCCAGCGTCCCATCGTTTGTTTGGGCTGTATTAGGAATTGCAATATTCGGTGTTTCGAGTGCGGGTGCTATCTTCACTCATGTCGATGAAATCCCACCCCTTCTACGTGCTTCTTGGAGATTACAATTAACGGCATTATTGCTCGCTCCACTTGCATTATGGCAATGGTATTCAACTGAAACAGTCATCAAAAAGAAAGTTCTTGAGCCTAAGAATTTGAATATACTCATTGGCAGTGGTTTCTTCCTCGCTCTACATTTTGGATTTTGGGTGACCTCTTTAGATCACACATCCTTGACACATTCTCTTCTCTTTGTAACCGCTCACCCTCTTGTAATACTCGTTGGTATGTTCTTCTTTGTCCGTAAACCCAGTCGGATGGAACTTATGGGTGGTTTAGCAGCTTTCACAGGTGCGGGAATTTCTTTACTCGATGCTGGTGATGTTCAAGGAGGCCACTCAGTCACGTTCTTTGGCGACCAATTAGCCTTCTTTGGGGCAGTATTCGTTGTAGGTTACATTGTCTGTGGTCGTATCTTGAGAGAATGGATGCCTCTGTTTGTTTACGCATTTCCAGTGACTCTGATCGGTGGCCTATTGCTCATTCCCGCCTCATGGATGCTGGAATCTGACTTCAGTTCACTCGGAGCGTTTGGATATTTCAAGCATTCAACGCTTTGGTGGTTTCTTCTCCTTGCCTTTATCGCTGGTATTCTAGGACATACTGGCTTGAATTACTGTCTGAAATATGTCTCTCCTCTCCTCATTTCTATTAGCGTAACACTTGAACCCGTAATTGGTTCTATCATCGGCTGGTTGTTTTTCTCAACTGGAGTTCCTGGATTGTGGACATGGGTAGGTGGACCTATTCTCATGCTTGGAATCGTCTCAATTATTTATGGAGAGCACCTTTCAAATCAAACAGCCTTTCATAGAGCAGAAGTACAAGGAGGAAATGAATGATGTCTAAGAAATGGGTCTTGTTGACAAACGATGATGGAATCGAAGCACCTGGATTTGAGATGCTTGTGAAGTCTTTGAATCAGAGAAGAATTGCAATCATCGCTTTTGCTCCATCCAATAACAAATCAGCATGCAGTATGCAGATAAACCTCGGTAAAGCGATAGATCTGCATAACAGAGACGATTTAATTTCAAAATGGGATTTAGATGAATCAGCAGGGTGCCATTTATTTTCTCTTGATGGTACGCCTTGTGATACAATGATTGTCGCTCTTGATGGTGGATTAGAGAAAGTCCTACCAGGAATCGTTCCTTCACTCGTTGTATCCGGCGTAAATTTAGGACCTAATCTCTCTCAAGATTCATATCATAGCGGTACAATGGGGGCGGCAAGAGAAGCTGGATTATATGGCATGCCAGCGATTGCATGTTCCTTTACATCGTTTGAACTCGAAGGGATGGAACGAGGTATTGAAGGGTCAGTTCAATTGGTTGAACGTGCCCTTGAACTCTTACCAACGGTTCCGCAGAATCTTTGCAGACCGCATATCGATGCAGATGCTTTCCATGTTTCAAAATGGCCTAAGAAAGCAGAATCGAGAAGTCAAAAGGAGGCTATGGAAATGCTTCTACACGCTTTCCACCACGGTGAATTGATGCTAAATATCAACGTTCCACCAACTTGGAATGACGAATTCCAAACAACTCGATTAGGTATGAGATGGTACCGGGATGCTGTGCAATTTGGAGATGACGATCATGATGGCACAGTTGAGGCACGATTTACCATCGGTGCTGCGTATATTGATACAGAATCAGTTCCAAAAGGTGATTGCGATTCCGTCGCAAACAACTTTGCAAGTATATCCTCGCTTGCTAATTGGCCTCAGACGCATCCACTTGCTTTGGATGATGAACTTCTATCCCATGCACTTGAACAAGGAATGGATGGTTTCCCTCTCTGGCTCAGAGATTGAGTTCAACATTCTCATCCAACAAGAAGTGGCACAAGCCGATGGCGAGATGGCCTTGTAGCCATGTTGAACCTAATGATCTGGGGACTCCTTCTTCGATTTCTAATGGTAAATCATCTGATAGGATAAATGCAATATCAGTGGTATTAGAGTTGGAAGTTGATGGCAATATTGCTTTTCTATTCCACAATCGTTCTGCTTCAGCATCGAGACGAATCAATATGGTCTCTTTCCAATCCTTCAGTGTTCGTTCGAGAGTTCCCCCTCCGTCATAGACGCCAGGGCTTCTTTCGACCCATTGCCCGATAGCAGGCATAGGCTCTTTGATGGATTTTGCAATCAATCCAGCAACACTTCGCTCTTCAGCATGAAATCCTCTTAGTTGAGAACCAACAAATTTCAGACGGCGATGAGGTCCAGGTCCACCTTGAAGATGGAGGATAACCTCAACATCTTCTCGAATTCCATGTGATTTCAACAATGCTGCCATTAATCCTCGAATGAGGACGTCCATACGTCCAGCGCCACCTGCTAAATCGTTCAAAGGAAGTTTTCCCTTGCTCATTGCTCGATGGCCTACAAGTGCAAAGTAGCGCACATTAATCTCCTCGTTCAATGATCGTTCGAAGAGCATCACAGAGGTCTACTTCCTTTTCCAGTACGAAGTGACTACCTTGCTTATCCACCAGATATCCTCTCGGTTTTGAAGGATCATGTAGATCCTCCAATCGATTCGCTACAACAGCAGTCATTCCTGAATGTTCGATTTGAGCCACAGCTCTGTGAATAAGATCACGTTGCTTGATTCCAGATTCCAATTTGAAGCCAATACGGGTCGAACCTTCTGTCTTCGACTTCAATTCGAAGATATGCTTGTCGCCTTCAACAAGAGTAATGTCAAGAGGACCCTGTTGGCTGGCAAGTTTCCCATTTGCTGGATTTCCAACAACGTAATCCAGTACGGCTGCTGTGTGAACCCAGGCATCGATGTTATCATTTGCAATGGCCATTAATTCCTTGAGCATTGTTTGAGGTTGAGGTGCTTGGATGCAGAGCGGTAACCAATCAGGCATCTGGACAGATGTTTTTCCAACAACACATGTAATATCATGTCCATGACGATACATATCGTCTGCAATTGTGTAACCTGTCCTCCCAGAACTTGTATTTTGAATTCCACGTACATCATCAATAGGTGAGTATGTACCTCCTAAGGTGACTACGACGCTTTTCCTACCCTTCTTCATTGAATTAATACCATGAGCAAACCGAGCAACAATATGTTCATGATCTGGAGTTTTTCTTTTTCCCTCTTCCAAATCGCCCCACATGACATCAATGCCTTCTTCACGAAGGCGTTCGACTATGTCATCTGTAACAGGATCTGATGCTAAATCGCCATGCATACTTGGTACCATCAATACATGATTATTGCGAGAACGAGCCGCACTCAGAGCCATCAGAAGTGGTCCTTGTTGCATCCCATGGAGATGTGCAGCAATTGTATTTCTTGTCGCAGGAGCGACAAGTATAGCATCAGCATCTTCGAGTTGCTTCATATCTCCATTCCAATCGGTGATGACTTCGCATTGACTCGCCCATTCAACCGCTAGTGGTGTGATAACACGTTGGGCAGACTCAGTCATGATCACCAAAAGGTCTGCTCCATGACGACGTAGTTCGCGAAGGAGACGAACCGTATCTACGGCTGCAATACCTCCAGTAACGCCAACGATGATTCGATGTCCTGAAAGGCTAGATCCTTTCATTTCAACACCGGTATCTCCCACGGTCATGTACCTGCGAGATGCTCGTGTATCATGACTTCTTCGTACGACACAAGCATTCTTGATTGTGGACTTGCAGCCCACAGCATGGCAGGGGACCGAAGTGAGGACATTGTTCTTGCAGGTTCAGGTGGACAAAAGGCCTCAATGACCCTTTCGACTCTGTTCGATCAGACCCATCGAAGCACTTCACTCGTCCTAGCAATCGATAGCCTGATTGTTGTTTTGATAGCTTACGATATCGCCATGGTTTCGGAATTGTTTCTTGGCCAATTTTCTCATTTAATTTGGGCAATACCTCTTTTTGCTACAACTACAACATGGTTTTCTTATCGTTCAAGAAGACCATGGGCCTATTGGCCTGGTGCGATTATCTTGACGTTGGCTTCGTTGCTGTTTCTTTTGCTCTTCCTACTCAATCTCTACTACGTGATTCTGGGATCCGTTGGCTCAATTCTCTTCTTACTGATCATGGGTTACGCATCGTACAGTTCATTCAACAGAATGCGTTATCACTTTTCTCCACTCTACAAACAGGGGTACCATACCTTTGTTTCAACACCAGAGGCGAATCTAATGGATGGGGAAATGCTTGCTGCGTGTCCAAACTGTATGGCAGTTTTGGCAATTCGCCCAGACCTTCTTTCACCAGCAGACACTTGCCCGCACTGTAACAACCCGCTTGTAAGTCGAGATCTTGCCTCTCGTCATGGTTGGGAAGAAGAATAACTCAATCACTGAACAAATTCTCAAGTTCTTCTTTTTTGGTTCGTTCTTCGAAAAGGGCATTAATGATTCGAAAAACGCCAGATGGTGATTCATGATCCATGTTGAATTCGCCTTCTGAAATAACTGAAGTTCCATTCATTGCTGAAATATTCATAATTTCGTTATTGTTTTGCTCTGTGATTGTGAACACCAAATGAATTCCATCTTCGTTCGAATCTTCAAAATAAACGATGCCCTCGCAAGGATGTTGTGAGTCTAATATTTTCATGACATCCATTGTTGACTTTAATTTCCAAGATTCTCCGTGGTTATTGATTATCGATCTTACATGAAGAGGCTTGCTTCCAAAGACTCTCTTGTTAGCTTTGTATCCTTTTTCAATAGTTGAGACAACCTCTTTCAATTCATCGATATCATGGCCATATCGTCTCCAAAACTGAAAACCCCGGACTGCAATTATCAAAAATATGATGATTCCTGTAACTAGCGTTTCTGACATAATATTCATCCCTATGTTTACTCGGTATTAATCCATTCACGAACAAGGTCGGGTAATATCTCTCCTGCTTTTCCTTGATGAAATTCATCAAATAGGTCGAAATTTAAGGGCGGGTCGAGGTTGATGCCAATGCAATGTGATCCTTGTTGTTTTGCTGATGCCAGAAAACCTGAAGCAGGGGACACATGCCCGCTCGTACCAATTGCGATAAATACGTCGCATTGGTACAACGCCTTCTCAATTTTAGCCAATTGCATTGGCACTTCATGAAACCAAACAATGTGTGGGCGCATCATCGCATTTGAGCACTGAGGGCAAGATACGTACGTTGATTTGAGATCCTGTTCTTCCATCATGATTCCAACATAATTGCATTCCTCACAACGTAACTTTTCAAGTTCACCATGAATGTGAATGAGATTTTTAGAACCAGCACGATCATGGAGGTTGTCTACATTTTGAGTGACGAGAACCATGTCATTGAGATATTCTTCCAGTTCTGTAAGAGCAATATGACCTGGATTCGGTTCAACTTCAAACAACTGACGTCGTCGTCCTTGATAAAAGTCCCAAACGAGTTGTGGATTTCGCTTCCATCCCATCGGAGTGGCAACATCTTCTATTCTGTGTTCTTCCCACAATCCATCGGATGCTCTGAAGGTCTGAATCCCTGATTCTGCACTAATTCCAGCACCCGTTAAGATGACCACTTTGGTATCCTTTGTCCACATCATCTACTTCCACTCATTCTTGCTTTCAAAACTATATTGTTGCACTGAAGTATCCTCTGGCTGTTGAACAACTTGGGGATTTGAATTAATCATCTGATTAATCATTGGTTGTTGTACAGGGATTCCTTGCACTTCCACCATCGTTCCATCTGGTTGAACCATCAATACTTGTGGCTTCGGCTTTCCAGTTACAAGACCCACGATTAGTAAAATTAGGCCGATGAAACAACAGCCACAACTGGCCATTGAAATGATCCCCCCATATCCTATGCTATTTGCATTGGTGATGACGATATCGTCCGGAGTATCTATCACGTAGACTCCTGACTCAGAAATAGATAAATCTCCAAGATAGGTGTATTCATCTGTATCCATATATTCATCGCAATCAGGCAAATAATACTCATATGTTTCTCCATCGGGACCAATTACAGATAATGAATCACGATATTCGCTGCAATCTACTTCGCCTACAGCATAGACTTGTAAAACAAAAGAATCGCCTTGTTCAAAGTTGAATGTTGTTCCATCAGTCCTTGTATCGTGAAGGATATTATCGGACTCTGGTTCAAAACCCATGGCTGAAAAGAATGCCACTGAAGCAATAACTAGGCATACGCCAGATATGATGCTGCCACTAATAATGAGGCCTTTCTTCATCTAAACCACGATCATGTCGAAGCTAGTGTGAGGTTCTTCCACATCTCTTCTGGAACTTCCATGGCGAGTCTGAGACCACCCATTGCACCGAGACGAACTGGGTCATCGACAACGTGTACGTTGACATCGCCCATATCTGAGAGTCTGCGTTCGATTAAAGCACCGAGTCCACGAATTCCTGATCCGCCACCTGCAAGTACCATATTTCGGCGGAACTGGTCGTGGTATTCTGGGTTTGAATCTGCGATAAGTTTCTTGACGTTATCGACGATTGGTTCAACGATTGATTCACAAGCACGTTGCATACAATCAGTGATGTCCAGATTCATTGCTTTGCCTTCAATAGAGAAATCGACCATGATTGGGCCATCAGGAGTTGATGTTGAGACAAAGGAAAACTGTTCCTTCCATCGGCGAGCCATATCCTTGGTGATTTGAGCACCGTTGTACTTGGATTGGACTTCCTTGATGATTTGAGCGTCAACGTAGTCTCCAGCGTATCCTGTGTGCATCTGGTCACCAGGTCCTGGAATTGTTCCGTAAACACGGCAAAGGTCAGTTGTACCTGCTCCAATGTCGATAACGAGTGTGTGTTCAATCATGTCCAAAGCATATGCAACAGCGAACGGCTCTGAAATAATCATAGCAGCGTTAACTGAGCCTGCGGCAGCATCGAAGATTGCAGTCTTGTCGACGTGACTTGCTTCAGCTGGTGCTCCAATGACTGCAACAACACGGTCGTGGTCTTCTGGATCGGATAGTCCGATAAGGTGGGTAATGAAGTGAGCAATGAATTCTCTGTCTTCCTTCGTATCCTTAATGACACCGAGTTCGAGAGGTCTGAATAGATTGAGTGCCAACCTGTTCTTGAGTGCTTCTTCTCCAAAGAGAACATCTCTCTTCAAAAAGTTTCGAGCAATCGGATCTTTTGGTGTTCCAATTACAGTGAGTTCTTCTTCTTCGTGATTCCCTGATGAAACCATTACGGAGCGGAAAGTTCCCAGGTCAATTCCAATATACAATACGTCTTCAGCCATAGCGTTCGCCTATTTTACGGACATCCGCCCACTTTATGAAGCATCCCTCTCTCAACTCCCGTGAAAACGCACGAAATAACAGGAATCAAATTATCTATAGATGCGCAATCAAAGCCAACTTTCACAGGCCTGGCAATACCATGCTGAGTACTCTGGGTAGAGTTGTCCCATGTTATTGCAATTTGTGCATTCTTTCAATGCGTTATCTCCAAAGATTTCCAAAACAAGAGCAACATGCTGTTCTTCTTCGATTCCAAGTTGCTGGCGCATAACCCAAAGCATCTGATCTTCACTTGGTGAAATGATTCCATCTTCCAAAACTAAAGCGACTACGTTACGATAATCATCCCATACCGTCACATCTCTGAAATCGAGGATGACCCCCCCTTTTTCAGCCACAATATCTTGACCACCTGGGTCATCGACATACAAGACTAAGGATTCAGGCTTCAAGTCATCACCGCGCAATTCAAACGAGATCCGATTGCCATTCAAGATTGCGTAAACAAGTTTTGAGGTTCGATTAATAACATTGGTAATCGAACGAGCTGTCGATTCGCTAGAACTTCCTCGCTTCCAACCTGTTTCACTTTTCTCATTGAATGCATAAAATTCAGTTCCCTTACCTGGATATTCAAGTCGGATTTCTTCTCCACCATCAAATCCATTTGATACGATGGTTAACGCAGCCACTTCGGTTGAAACAATGTTATCGTCATCATCAAAACTGATCATAAGTGGCTTTCTGTCTTCAGAAGCGGCGTTGTAGTGGCCTTGCATCCCAGTCATCCATTTATCTTCTAGACGTTGTAGGGACTGCTCTTGTTCATCAGAAAGATTGGAATCAACTCCGAGAACACCCTTTAGGTCTCCTCGCTCCATTTCAGACTTAAATTCCTGAATCAGTTCATCATCTCTGCGATGATTTGGAGGTGGTCCTCTCGTTTTCTTAGAAACATGGTTTGGGTCTTTCCATTCATAGGAACAACGACTACAGGTCAGATATCCATCCATTGTAGAAGGTTGGGCCTCTCCACCACAACGTGCACAATCCCCTTCCTCTTGTACAGAGATGTTGTCTATCGCTTCATTTCGACCTTTACGGATACCACCAAAGCCAGCCATGCTACGCCACAAGCGAATCTTTCTATGAAGCCTTCTATCGAGAGGTTTGAAATTAAATCAGAAGTGCTTTGAGCCCATAATGAATAAGATTATCTTGACCATATAAGCGTCGCACCTCGAATGTGACTTCTTGGTCTATTGCTGCTTGTCCTTCTTCATCATCTGCAAGCATGAAAACACCTTTTGGACCAGATGCAAATTCTACAAGAACCGTCGAGACACCACCTAGTAACGGAGCTCTTAATGAGAATTCAGAAGGGGCTCCGGCTGCACTAAGTCGAGTCCAAGTGAGAATGGATGCACTGCTATCGAGTTTGTTGGTTGCTGAGGATATCCTTTCCCCTTCTGCATTGAGTTGACGAGGTGGCCAGATGATTGTAGACGCATCTTCTTGAGCATGTAATCCAAGGCGTGATGGCATGGCAAGCATGTGCTGGGATTGAGAAATATAAGCGCCTTGACTTACGCCTGAAACTTCATTTCCCCATGCTTCATCGATTGCATCTTTCTGTTTTTCATCAATTGATTTACTAGGGGATAAGTCTGGCCATTGAGCGATATCATCATCTTTCGTAAGGGCTACAATTGCTAATGAATTCGAGGCAATCAAACGGTATTGCCCATTTGGGTCAATTTTCCAGTCGGTGGTCGATTCGATAATCGATGAGACAGGAGTGCTCGGCGTAAATTCAAGCGATTCAACAAATGATTCAATCCGAACTGTTGATGCGGTTTCAGATTGGAGGAGTTGCAAAGCAATTGTGAGCCGATCTCCATCTGGTCCCGCCCATTGATTCCCATAGACACTCGTTGCAAAGACTGTATTTTCAAAAGAAGATTTTGAGATAGGCATTATCTATCCCTCCCAAAGATGTGGACTGCACAGGTAGCTCCTGAGCCTCCTACATTGTGTGTTAAACCAATTTCAGCATCACGTACTTGTCGTGGGGTCTCTACTTGATGTCGTAGTTGTTTGAAGACCTCGACCGCTTGTCCGGTTCCAGTTGCTCCAAGTGGGTGTCCTTTAGATTTCAGACCTCCACTTGCATTGATGGTAACATCGCCCTCATTCCGTCGACCTTGCCCATTACGTGCAAAGAGTCCTCCTTCTCCACGTCCTGCAAATCCAAGATCTTCTGTGGCAAGAACTTCTGCAATTGTAAAACAGTCATGGACTTCAGCCAGGTCGATCTGGTTGGGCTGAACATTGGCTATTGTGTATGCTTTTTGAGATGCTAATTGTGTTGCTCGAAGTTGTGTCAAACTCGGCCTGTCATGCAAGGCTAATTTATCGGAACCTGCTCCAGACCCCTTGACCCAAATTGGAGTATCTGTGAACTGATTGGCGAGATGATCTGCAACGAGAATAACTGCAGAAGCCCCATCGGATGTGGGGCAGCAGTCGTAAAGAGTGAGCGGATCTGCAACCATTGCTCCGGAACTTGCTTTCTCAAACGAGACATCTTTTCGCAAATGAGCCATTTCATTGTCAAAACCATGCATGTGGTTCTTCACAGATACATGGACAAGGTCATCATGTGTTGAATCAAATTCGTGAAAGTAACGTCGAGCAGTTAACGCATAGGTCCCAGGGAATGTCAGTCCTGCCAATCGTTCCCATTCAGTATCTCCTGAGACGCCAAGCCAGTATCGCTTTCTTTCGGCAGATAAATCATTCATTTTTTCTATTCCGCCTGCAACCACGATATCTGCTTGTCCGCTTTTAATGGTCATCCATGCGTCTCGAAGAGCGAAACCAGACGATGCACAGGCATTTTCGACACGACGAACACTTACTCCATCCATGCCGGAATGTTCGGTTAAGAGAGCAGCAGTATTGCCTAATTGGGATCCTCCAAAAGCAATGCTGCCAATGAACGCTTCATCAACCATACTGGGTAAACAATCGTTATCGACACTAGAAAAAGCCTTCTCGATAGCCTCTGACCACATGCCTTTGAGGCCTAATGGATGGTTGCCAAATTTTGTTTGACCAGCACCGACCATTGCTACATCGACCATGACGTTGCGAGTTCAAACTAGCATTTGATTGAGTCGGTTCAATCACCCGCAGGGTTCATGAATGAAAGGCGATAGGCCGTAACTATGCTGCGCCAATGTAAGAAGCACGGCCACTTTAGTGGTACGAACTGCCCCGTCTGTAACGAAGAAGGAAAATTCATCATGAGTGATCGAGAATCAGGAAGCCTTGGACGTATGCTTGCTCTCGTTTTGCGACATGCTCCTGAAAAATTTAATGTTGAAATGGACATCAATGGTTGGGTAAGTACTCGTGAACTTGCCGATTCAATTTCAGGACAACGCCGCCATTACCACTGGCTCCGTGGATGGCATTTCGAAGCTATCGCTAATGCAGATGAAAAAGGACGCTACCAAGTCGAAGGCGAAATGATTCGAGCACCATATGGCCATTCAATTGAAATTGAGCTTGACCTTCCAACCGATGATATTCCTGAGGCACTTTACTGGCCTTGTGAACCAACAGAAGCAGAAGCGATTGTGCAATTGGGTATCACTTCAGGAAACCGAAATCACATTCATTTGTCCAAGACCATTGTCAATGCTTTGGAAGCAGGACACGTCAGAATCAGTCGCCCTACAATCATCGAAGTTGATACAGTTCGTGCTGTTGCTGATGGCCACACCATTTACCGTGCTGGAACAACTGTCTATCTGACCGATGAAGTTCCTCCAGAATACTTGTATAAAGTTGGTGAAGACGATCCAATGATCGTTGAAACGGTTTCTCGTTGGGAACAAGAAGAAGAAGAGTGATTACTTCTTTGCACCACAAGATGGGCAGAAGTCGAGATCGCTTTCGAGTAGTTTCCCACAACTCTCACAAACGTGAACTCCGAGTAGAATTGATTGACTCTTCGTTGCAGGAGGCGCAGGATGGTCTGCCTGAATTTTTGGGTCAACAAGCATCATTGGATTGACACCTTGACTTTGTAATTCCCGATATCTGTTAGCGAATATAATGGCTTCTTGGATAGCCACTTCGAGTTGGAAAAGTCGTTCATCACGCTCTTTATTGTCTGAGATTTCGGATGCAGCATCCACTTCGGCTTGTAGATGCCGAAGGAAGGCATCGAGTTTTGGCTCATCATCGCTCATGGCTGTCTCAGCGAGAGCAGCCTATTGAATCCTGTGTTTTTGTAGGCATCCTCATGTGGTATTGATGCCTGCAATATTCATGGGGAGGCGAATTGTGGTCAAATTTGGTGGTGCTCTCATCACCAAGAAAGACGAACAATCCGTTGCTCATATCCAAATCATCAGAAACCTTTGCTCTATCATCAAAGAAATCACTGAGGAAGGTATCCAAGTCATTATTGTCCATGGAGCTGGTTCTTTTGGTCATCTGAAAGCAAAACGATGGCGATTAAACGAAGGCTATCTTCGAGACTTTGAACTCATAGACGATGCTTGTTCATCACAACAAGAGGCAGTTGCTGATGTTCGAAATGATATGTTAATCCTAAATGCAATTGTTCTTTCAGAATTAAAACAAGTTGGCCTCAATGCTTTATCGCATCCTCCTCATGAATGGGCCTCGAATTTAGGTCCTCAATTCGTAGGAGATCTTGCACGATTCAAATCTGATGATGTTGAGACGGTGCATGTTACCTTTGGTGATGTAGTCGACGTTGACGATGAGACTAAATTTGGTATCTTATCTGGTGATGATATCGTTGCAAGACTCTCTATGGAACTGCCTCATGTCGAATCACTTGTATTTGCAATGGGTGGAGTCGATGGTCTTCTCAAAGTCCCTCCACACCTTGCAACAGATGACGATTTGATCGAACGATGGTCGCCTGAAGTATCCTACGAAGGGCTTCATCAAACCGATAT
>CAXAHE010000047.1:0-12514 GCA_963968475.1 uncultured Candidatus Poseidoniales archaeon
CCAGTTGTTCAAGCAACAGTTCCTGCGAGTTCAGATGCAGAAATGACTCAACAAGTGATTGATGTTGTCGTTAAGCATACTGGCTATCCTGCGGATTTTATTGAATTGGATCAGGATTTAGAAGGTGAACTTGGAATCGATACGGTCAAGCAAGCTGAGATAATGGTCGATATCCGTACCTTGTTCTCATTACCAGTGGACGAAGATTTCCTTCTTTCGGATCATCCAACATTGAACCATATGATTGGCTATATTGTGAAGATGAAGGGCGGCGCTCCAGTTTCATCTCCACCTCCACAAGCAGTACCTGAAGCAACAACAATTGTTCCTGAAGTATCTGCTACAGTCTCCAAAACTGCACCAGTTGTTCAAGATGCAAACATTGAATCCTCTCTCATCGATGTCGTAGTGAAACATACAGGCTATCCTGCGGATTTCATTGAAATGGATCAGGACTTGGAAGGTGAACTTGGTATTGATACTGTAAAGCAAGCCGAGATTATGGTCGATGTTCGAGAGATATTCTCTCTTCCAGTTGATGAAGACTTTTTGCTTTCTGATCACCCAACACTGAATCACTTTGTTGGATACATTGTGAGGATGAAGGGTGGACCGGCAGAGGCACAAGCGCCTGAGCCTCCTGCAGGATCAACATTCCAAGCACCCGCTCCAACACTGTCAACGCCTGAACCTGAAGGTTGCCGACGTTGGCAAGTTGAGGTCGAAGAGGCTGAGACTATCGCTGACAGCCTTTCACTTGAAGGAACAATCGTTGTCACAGATGACGGATGGGGGATTGCAGAAGCCCTTTGCTCACGATTAGAAACTCGTGGCCTATCCACTATCCGTGTTGGATTTGAAGCAGGTATCCGGGATGTATCAATTCAAACTGAACAAGGCCGTACAGTACATCGAGGTGATCCTGGAAACAATGAACATCTTGAAGCGATTACTTCAGCCCTCTCCGACGTTCAATTAGCAGGAATCATTCATCTTGCACCAATGAAACTAGCATCTGCTAAATGGTCTGAGGATGCGACTCCATCTTCTCAAGTAACCCTTTCTGCCCACGGCTGGTTTGGATTACTCAAAGGATTGGATGCTAAATTTACAAGTCTCTCAAACGGTTTAATCGCCAGCGTTACGGCAATGGACGGTCGTCACGGCACACTAGGTGAGCGTTTTAATTCGATTCAATGTGCTGCTTCAGGCGTAACCAAATCGTATTCGTTTGAACAACCACAACTTCGTAGCCGTGCTTTAGATGTACATCCTGAATTGATTTTTGATGCACAACAAGCAGCTGAACGAATTGAGCATGAACTCTTCAATTGCGGAGGCGATGTTGAAATCGGTCTTGACCGAGATCATCGCCGCTGGATTTTAGCCGCCTTTGCAGAAGATGTCGTAGGAGATCTTGAACCATTGCAATCCGATGATGTATGGCTTGTCTCAGGGGGTGGTTCCGGAGTGACTGCTGCGTGTATGATCGGTGTGGCTAAGGCAAGTGAACAAGCAGGTGCAACATTCCATCTGCTTGGCCGTTCCGTTCTTATCGAACAAACTTCAGAATGGTTGGATTGGTCCGAAGAAAAACTGACGAATGAAAAAATGGCTCTACGTCAACGATTAATCGATGCATCGGAATCTGATAAAGTTACGATGGTTGAATGGAATCGGGCGTGGCAGAAGTTTACTCGCAGTAGAGATGTTTATCAAACACTTTCAGAAATTGAAGCCACTGGTAACAGAGCATTCTATCATTCGATTGACGTTACCGATATGGAGGGTCTGCGAACTCTTGGAGCATCTCTCTCCCAACCAATCACTGGTCTTGTACACGGTGCGGGACTTGAAGATTCCAAACTTGTAGGCGACAAAACATGGGGAACGTTTGACAATGTTGTCCGAGTTAAAATTGATGGATGGGCTGCATTAATGGGAGCAGTCACATCATCGAATGGAACTTTGAGATTCGCAAGTTGTTTCACTTCAGTCGCTGGACGATTTGGAAACGGTGGTCAGACTGACTATGCTGCTGCCAACTCAATACTCGATGCAGAGATGGCACGACTTACTGCAAAGGGAGACTGCCGTGCAGTTGCAATTGGATGGACAGGTTGGAGAGATGTTGGAATGGCTACTCGAGGCTCTATTGAAGCAGTCTTTGAAGAAGCCGGAATTGAAACACTTCCAGTTGAAATTGGTGTTGACATCTTCGTAGGTGAAGCACTACGGGGCGGTAAGCGTCGAGTCATAGCTTGTGGATCACTTGGACTTATGGATCGATTCAATTCATTTAGGGAAGCTCCACTGATGTTGTCTGGAGACATGGCATCTCTGATTGCAGATCCTTCACGCTTCCCTTTCATTGACAAGGTTCTCTCTGTCGATGAAGAGAATTCAATGATGACGCAAAGTACGCTTTCTGTAGCCGACCATCCGTTCCTATCAGACCATGCCATCGATGGTGTGCCTTACCACCCCGGTGTCATGGCATTGGAAATGTTTGCTGAGAACGCTTTGCTTTTGTGTCCACACACATGTCTTGCTGGTTTCGAGGACGTTAAGTTCGGCCTGCCTGTCAAGGTGATGAAGAATTCAATGATTGTTCGAGTTCTTACTGAGGTTGCTCGTTCTGAAGAAAATGTAACTTGGGTTTCTTGTAAACTTGTATCAGATTTAACCAATTCAGACGGCGTGGTCTTTGGTGAGCGTGAACATCATCAAGCAACAGTTCGCCTTGTAACGAAATCTGAGGATTTGAGCGGATTCTTGGAAACTGAAATAACGGCACTTCCATCGATAGGAATTCCTCCTCAAGGACGACTTGAACATCATGCCTCATTCATCTATCTGAGGTATTTCCATGGGCCTCGCTTCCAATCACATGGTGGAGTTTTACGAGGCGTGGGTGATTCAGACCAGCCAGGCGTCGATGGAATCGCATTGATGCGGCATCAACTTCCAGCAACTGATCAATTTGCTTTGGAGCGTGAAGGAGAAGATGTTCTACTGGAAGCATTACCTATGCTAATTGAAGCAGGTTTCCAGAATGCTGGACTTGTAGCGATGGAATCAGAGGGCTTCAGTAGTTTGCCGGTTGGGATTGAATGGTCAACCATGCTTCGTGTTCCTGAGCAAGATGAGAAGTTACGATTACGTTCTGTACGTACGCATGTCGAAGATGCAGGGGTTACTGTTCATGATGTATTGATTGTAGGTGATGATGATGCTCCTGTTGTTGCATTGAAAGGTCTTCGATTAAAGGCAATGGCTCCAGTTCCTGAGGATCAAAAATTCACCCTCGACCGCTGAGGGTGATGCATTGGATGAAAAATTCGATTTTATCGAACTAGAACAAGATGCTCGTTTGCTGGTTGCGACCTGTCGGATACGTCCGATTGACCCAACAACGCTTACCCTGATTGATTGGGATGAGATTCGCACCTTCAAGACGGATAAACGAAGGGATGAGCATCTCAGTGCCCGTTGGTTGTTAGAGCGAGCATTAGGTGAGTGGGGCCTTAGTGATCTCTCATCAATTATGATCTCAAGGACAGAGGAAAGAGCACCATACCTCAAAGTCATTCATGGTACGTGGATTCAACATTCCTTGCCAAGCATCTCCATTTCTCATAGCGATGGGCTCGCTTGTGTTGCCCTCATCGATGAAGGTTGGACAATTGGCCTCGATGCTGAACCATTGAATCGCCCTCCCAAACCAGCAGTATTCGATATGATGGCAAAGGGAGAAGAGTTGGTGCGATGAAATTAGGGTGAACTCGATCCATTATTAGCGTGGACTGGAAAGGAAGCCATTCAGAAAGCACTTCGAATGGGGATGCATTTTAATCCACGGGAGATTAAAATTCCAATTGGAGTTTTTAGTAATGAAATATCAATTGGAAATTCTAAAATCCAATTGAAAAACTACTCTCATCTTACGCATAAAATCATGCTTGCTTATGGTAAGGATTCAGCACCAATCAGGTCTCCTGAGGAGGCGCTTCTTGAGGCAACAAGAGATGCTATGGATTCGGGAGCATCTTGGGGCGTAGGATGTTCTACAACTCGTAACAATACTTGACTCACTTCGTCCAAAATCGACTTGATTCCCATTCTAGACCTAATAGAATACCAATCTCTGTGAGAATCACATAGTTGAACAGTAAATACATCAGATACGCGATCAATATTACCAGAAGAGAAGTGTTCACGACTTTTCTCCTTTGTCGTTTTACATCGTCCATCGTACAAATTCCACGATTTCTAAAATACATTACAAGACCAATGATGACGAATAGACTTGCGAATCCTAACATTGCCGGTCTGAACCACCAGTAACTTCCAGTTCCCCAATACAATGTGTCTGAGAGTGCAGCTGCGCTGCTAACACTTGCTAAACCGAACATGACCAATATGACGCTAGGTAAGCAACACATGGAAGCGATTATTGTTGATGTGGAAATCAACTTGATGAGGGACTTTGAGTCGCTCTCGGCCTCTTCCATACTATCCCATCTCCCTCATTACCGTTAAACAATTGTTCAGAAACATGATGCAAAAAGACCACTTTCTGAGGGATTTGTATAGACTTGAAGAGGTAATACTGGCGTTCCGTCGGACCATTTACCCATGTCCGATAGCATTGGAGTGTTGATGAGATTTGCATAAGCGAAGTCAGCAGTGTTCAGATCACCTCGACTATGGGCGACAACCCAGTCGGCTTGTGCATCGATTCTACGATAAAACGCCCAATCAGCAAGGGTATCATGAGCTTCATTTGCAGGTAGGTAATGAGTTGCAACTAAGCGGGGGAATCCATAACGATCACTTGGTATGTAAATCAGCAATGTCTGATTTTCGTCAACACCACTGAATAAATCGATGTGATGTACGCTATCACATTGACTAACAGTCATATCATCTTCACTTACGACAAGATGGACGAGCGTATTCTCTGGTAAATTCGTGTAATTAGGCAACCATGTTTCTTGTACTGGTCTTGCTGCAGCCATTTCTGTATCGACAACAAGTGTTTGATTACCCCATTGCTTATTCTGTGCCATTTGCAGTACCTGTAGGGAATATGCACCTCCTAAACTGTGGCCACCTATCCACAAATGTTGTGGAAGGATTTTCAAATCCCCTAACGTTTGGTTGACAACATCATCCCTGGTTGTGTCGTCAATTCGTTCTTGCAGTAAATCGATAGCAGCTTGAAGCGCATGCATTCTCGGTACATGATGCGGCCAATTCGACATTCCATCCTCTTCTACGAGTGTAAATGTGTCTGCTTCGTCAGGACGAACATCTGTTGGATATTGAATATAGGCTACAGCCATGCCTTTGCCAACCAGATGATCAATCCAATCAGTGTAAGAATCAACAGATGGGTTCTTGAAGGCATGGAGTAGGATTGCTAACGGCACTCCTTCAATGCCCGGGTCGCTAGGAAGTTGGGGGAGATAGAGGTAAATTGAGAAATCAATGTCTTCTTCAGTCGGTCCTTGGATTTCAGAGACGAGTTCAGGAATCGGATAGAGGTATTGAACACGAACGGAATCGAATGGACCTGCCTGGGCTCCGTAACCCATTGTAGGTGCATCTGGTGGCGAAGGGGCTATTCCAATCAGAGCAGGTATGCCTGGCATGACAAGCCAAGCGGCAAAGAAGATGGTACACAAGTGAAGAATCGTGTATGTTTTTTCCGTTTTGTTTTGTTCCCGCTTTGGGAGATGAGGTGCACCTCGAACAGCAATTGCTGAAGCTAAGAGAAGAACACCGTATATTGTAGGTAGAAGTAAAAATGCACCACGGAGGTATCGTATATCCATGAGCAAGAAGATGATCCAGGAGGCTAAGACAGCCCCCATCAAACTCATGAGGCCTATGACTGAAAGCGGATGTAAATCAGTCCCCTTCTGCTTTCGAAGAGCAGCCCAAATGCTTGCTGCTAGAATGAGGGCAGAGAATATCGCAATTGTAGCAATGTACTGGCGCAGAAAGAACGTCAATGCAAGTGTTCGTATTGCTTGTGGCCAAATGGCGTTTTGAATCGGTTCTCCTAGAAGCAGTAAGTAAATTGATTCAGACAAGGCAATAACTGCACCAAGTATGAGTGCAATCGGATGAAGGAATGGCGATTGTAAGACTCTCTGGTAGAGGGAAAGCGTCTCTTTCGCTTCTTCCTCCATATCCTTTGGAACGACCTCGGGTTCAAAAAACGTCGTTCTTAGAATCAAGCATTAACGTTACGGACTTCGGGTGTTTGATCTGCAATCATAAATTCAAGCATTGCAGCCCACATCACGAATTCCATGCTCTTCTTGAGTTCCTCTTCGCCACCAACAACTTCGATCATGTTGTCAAGTGTATCATCAGGTGAGTGATATGCACTGTAATCCGAATCATATGCACCTAGGTGGAAGATTGTTTGTGCTCCAAGGTCTCTGAAAGTAACGTGGTCTGAGCGTCCAAATGTATCTTCATGGACATCCATGACAAGGTCTTCATGTTCAGGCCAATGCTGGTCGCAGCCGGCTCCATATGTGCCCTCGATTCTCATGTCCATGGGTGCTCCAAGGATATCTCTGTGAACATGGTCGAGGATAGTGGTAATCTCAACATCTTGGACTTCTGGGTCAATATCTGGTCCAGACCATGCATGGTATGGATACGGTTCCCCAGTTGGCTTTATGGCAGGATAGGAGATTCCCATCATGTCCATATTGATGTAGAAACGGAGTTCCTTGTCCGTGGGTAAGCAGTAATCACATTCGTTGTTAGCAAAGGCACTTGAGCCACGTAGTCCTTCTTCTTCAGAAGACCATAGAGCTAGGAATGTATCGCATTGAACTTCGATTTCGACGAATGCTTTAGCGAACAACATCATGCTAACAGTCCCTCCTGTGTTATCGTATGCTCCTTCATAGGTACCGCCGCCAGGAGGACCACCAGGTGGTGCAATGTCCATATGCGCCCCCATTCCTTGAACACAAGAATCATCACGACCCTCTTTCCATGCAATGACGTTCAAACTTTCAGGTTCGAGTACATTCCCGTGATCAGTTACACGCAGGATGTGAGTTTCGTACCCTAGTCCTTCAAAATGACCTTGGAAGAAAGAAGCAGCACGCTCAAATGCAGGATTTGGAGTCCCCATCCAGCGATTGATGTATCCTCCACATTCCGTAGAGTCGGTACAAACACTTGTGATAAATTCCATTTTGTCAAGCCATTCTTCACCGTTCACGATTGGTGTTCCGTTGGTGATAGGCATCTCCAATGCTTCCCCTGTACCATCTGGATGTACAATAGTGAGGGTAGCCTCTTCGACGTAAGGTGTGAGAAGGAATTTGCCATTGATTTGATCCCCGGTTACAGTTACGTATCCATTTGGAAGGATAGTGTCGTTAACGAAGAGCATAACTCCAGTTGGAACAGAAAGAGAGCGGCCATTTCCTTCGAGAATGAACTCATGCCACTCACCAGTTCGAAGTGTTACGTCTTCAGGAGGTGTAAAATCGATTTGAAAGATAGATGAAACAATTGGTTGATCGTCTGCACCTTCTTCACCAAAGCATCCTGACAAAGAGGCAAGAAGCATTAGCAAGACAAGAAAGAGGCCTTTGGAGGCTTTCAGCGTCTGCATGGTTAACGCTGTTCGCAATTCACTCATAGGCTTTGTCAATGGAGGTGCGGATAGCGGGAGTCGAACCCACGACATAAGGTTGGAAACCTCAGATGATAACCACTTCACCATATCCGCACTGTGGTAATCCTTGCGAACAATCTCTCCTCTTTGAGCGCATCGGTCAAATTGGTTCACTTCATTTCAGGTGGAAGCGGAGTAGCATCGTAACCCAATTCAACTCTTCTTTGTTGAACAACATCCTGGTCCGACATCATACGGTTGTACAATACTTGAGCCGCTTGTGCTTTACGATGCTCATTATCCTTTACTTGTCGAGCTTTACCACGAATCATAAGCATTCCAAACAAGAACACAAAGACGATCATTGCTGCAGATATCTGGAAAAGCGTTGAATCTAGAATAGTATCCCATCCGAATTCATCTTCAACATCTGATGAAACTGAACTGTTGTACACGTTCAATCGTATCGACACAGTATCCATGGCCACCTCTGCTCCTGGTTCTGTAACGGTCAAGACGAGGTCGAATTTTCCTTCTGAAAGAGCCTGACCAGTGAAAATTTTCTGTTGAAACGAATCGGAATCCGCATTGAAGATCATCAATTGAGAACTGGTTTCTGCATTAACGCTACTCGATGATTGCCAATCAATACGCGCCGTGAATCCATCACTCATAGAAGTGGTAACTGTACAAGTAAACACGAAATTGGAACCAGTGACCGAATCAATTGTTATTCGATCAGGTGAACATTCGAGTGTTGCTTCTCCAGCATTTCGACTCGGATCATTTGGCCAATGGTCAGGTTTGTGTGCACCAGATGTTTCGTTATCACCCCAGCCATCACCATCAGTATCTTCGAATTGTGAATCATGCAATGGGAAGGCATCCTCAGAATCGGCATAGCCATCACCGTCGGTATCTGGACATCCTTGTAAGGTTCCAAGAGATGCTGTTCCATATTCGTCAGGACATTGGTCTGGAGCAGTGCCTGAATTCTCATCGCCAAATCCATCCATATCATCATCATACCATTGCGAGGCATCATTTGGCCAGACGTCGTTAATATCGGAGTAACCATCTGAATCCGTGTCTACACAACCAAAGACATCATTGGTCGAGGTACCGGGTTCTAGTGGGCAGAAATCGCCTTGACTTCCGTTCACTTCATCGCCAAATCCATCTGAATCAGAATCAGTCCATTGTGTTGATTCACTGAGGAAATCATCGTTTAGATCAGACATACCATCGTTATCTTCATCTGCACATCCAAACGAATCTCTGAATGAAGTGCCTTGTGTTGTGGGGCAATCATCTGCTTCGAATCCAGTAGGATTATCTCCAAATCCATCCTCATCTTGATCAGCATTTTGCGTTGACTCCAATGGGAATGCATCTGAACCGTTTGACATATTCCATTGCGCATCGCCATCAGAGTAACCATCACCATCAGAATCAAGACAACCAAAACGATCGAACGTGGAATTTCCAGCAATCAACATGCAACCATCTTCAAGGTCATCATAACCATCGCCATCAACATCTGAGGATCGACTAGGGTCTGTTGGGAATGCATCATTTTCATCGGAGATTCCATCGCCGTCTGCATCAACGCAGCCATAGCGGTCGACGGTTGATGTGCCTGGTACGCCAGGGCAAGCATCGGGTTGGGGTCCTGTTGCATTGTCTCCGAATCCATCAGCGTCTTGATCGAGCCACTGGTATTTGAGAGCCGGTAACTCATCGATGAGATCATCCCATCCATCACCATCAGAATCAATACAACCGTATCGATTCCCTTCAGTTGAATTTCCGACGGTACCAGGACAGGCATCTGGAGTGGTTCCTCCAAGATTATCTCCGTACCCATCACCGTCAACATCCGACCATTGGGTCGGGTCATCTGGTTGTTTGTCCTGGCTATCAGCCCAGCCATCCTGATCTGTATCTAAGCATCCGAAGGTATTGTTTTGCCATGAATCTCCAAATTCTGTTGGGCAAGCGTCAGGAAGATTTCCAGAGGCATTGTCTCCAAATCCATCTTCATCTTGGTCTGCCCATTGAGTCTTATCATAGCGGAAGGCATCTGCGCCTTGAGAAACATTCCAAAGTCCATCAGCATCTGAGATGCCATCACCATCTTGGTCAGGGCAGCCGATTCGATCAACGGTTGAATTACCGCCTTGCATTGGGCAGTCGTCTGGATTTGAACCCGTTAGATTATCTCCAAATCCGTCGTTATCAGAATCAGCCCATTGTGTAGCATCACTTGGAAATGCATCAGCTCCCTGAGCGATACTCCATGTGCCATCAGCGTCTGAATATCCGTCACTGTCTGTGTCAAGGCAGCCATTTCTGTCATTTGTGGACGTTCCAGCCACTGCTGGACAAGCATCTCCATTTGTGCCAGTAGGATTGTCTCCGAATCCATCGAGGTCGGAATCTGCCTGTTGTGAAGCATCATTGGGAAGAATATCCGCACCATCAGCAATGGTCCATATTGGGCCATTAGTACCCGTCAAATCCTCATCAGAAGTCCCGTCATTATCTGAATCTGGGCATCCAAATCGGTCGGTTACAGAGGTTCCTGAAACAGTCGGACATTGGTCTGGATTGGTTCCAGTTGGTTCATCTCCAAATCCATCACCGTCAGAGTCTGTCCATTGAGTAATGTCGTTCGGGAATGCATCATCGCTATCAGCAAAGCCATCATTATCGAGGTCAGAACAACCAAGATTTCCTAATTCAGTTGAAGTTCCAAAGGTTGTTGGGCAATTGTCAGCGTTTGCCCCTGTTGAGTTGTCTCCATATCCATCTCCATCTTGGTCAGCCCATTGGCTTGGTTCAGATGGGAATGCATCAGCACCTTCTGCGCTTGTCCACGTCATATCGCCATCTGAATACCCATCACTATCCGAGTCGAGGCAGCCAAACCTATCTTCAAATGATGTTCCAGCAGCAGACGCACAAGCATCTCCCTGGGTTGCAGGCATTGGTTCATCACCATATCCGTCGCCATCTGTGTCAGCCCATTGGGTTGAATCACCCAAGAATGCGTCAGCTCCGTTGGCAACAGTCCAAACTGAACCGTTGATGCCGGTTGGGTCAGGATCAGATGAACCATCTCCATCTTCATCAGGACAGCCGTTCCTATCTCGTGATGAGAAAGCCTTCACAGTATTACAAGCATCTGCACCGTTCGAAACAAGCCAAACACCATCGTTGTTGGAATATCCATCGCCGTCGTTATCTAAGCATCCAAATCGATCTTGACTTGAATTACCAAGAATAGAGACGCATGCATCTGGTTGGAAACCTACGCCATTGTCACCGTAACCGTCGAAATCTTGGTCAGCCCATTGTGTGGGTTCAGATGGAAATGCGTCGGCCCCATTCGAGACTAACCAAACGCCATCTGGGTTTGAATAGCCATCTCCATCGCTGTCGGGACATCCTGCTCTATCAACAGTTGAGGTGCCGTATGTGCTAACACAATCATCGTCATCGTCAATGACGCCATCGAAGTCTTCATCTTCTGTGAGATTCACCAACGTGGTTTCTTGATTCAAAGCGAGTGAGAAAAACTGAGGGCCACGTGGGACATTTGTTCCGTTAACATGGACTTCCCAAGTACCCTGGGCAGGGTTAGCAACTTTCAATCCTCTTAGAGTGTCAACATTGTTAGAGAGTTCAGTCCACGTTCCCGATGGGTCCTTAATGGCCAAATCGAGATCGTTCACGAGGTTTACGCCTGCTAAAGGGGTGCTTTCAGGATCAATCCATGAAAGTGCAATGTTTAGGTCTGGTGCTGATGCTGGGACGTTGAAACTCCATCCGCGATTTACTCCAGTTGTAACGCTCTCATTTTCGATAAAAGTCGTATTTAATGCGTTTCTTAGGTCGACTCGCCCCCATCCTTCATGGTCGTTTGGAGTTGATTCTCCAGCGCCGTTAGTTGCAGAATTATACTGGCCGACCATATCGGTTGCACTAACTGCAAAGATGGCTTTGATTAAAGAGGAACTAGGGTCTTGATGACCAAGGTTGTAAATCAAATGTTCAAGCAGTAAGGCGGTCGCCCCTGCAGTCAATGGAGTTGACATGCTTGTTCCTCCCATGTAAACATAGGACGAGTTGTAGGACATCCATCCAACTGACTTAGTGTTGTATCTGGTTAACGTCGAGAGAATGAATGTTCCAGGGGCTACTATATCTGGTTTCAAACGATTGTCATCTGTTGGCCCTCGACTTGAGAATGCTGCTAGCCCACTGATATTGTCTGCAAGCCTATCTGTGCTAACAGGAGGTGAATATTTGGTTGACCCCCAAGTGCTTGTCAAGGTGGGTCGATTATTTTCACTTGCACCGACAGTTAGTACGTTTTTTGCACTTGCAGGTGCGCCAAGAGAGTCAAGATCGACTTCTCCGTTTGAATTTGAATCAACCCCGCTGTTTCCTGCGGAGAAAAGAATTGTCATGTTTGAATACTGGCGGGCTGAGATGTCGGCTTGCATTGATGAAGTGGTATAGGCTCCGTTTACTGAGCTTCCCCATGAATTGGTGTGGACTCTTGACCCATTGTCTGCACCTTGCTTGAAAAGTTCTGTAAGGTTTGAAGGGAGCCCATTTAACGAATATCGGTAATCTCTTGGAGTTGTTGGATTGTTCGCACACCAGGCCCCTATTGCTTGGAAATACAATTGCGCTTCAGGTGCTAAGCCTTTGATTGTGCCAGATGAGTTTGTTCCATCACCGAGAACAGAACCCGCAACGTGGGTTCCGTGGCCAGTAATGTCAGATGGGCCATCATCTGCAACACTTCCACAACTGCTTGCTTGTGAGCTTGTCATGCCCCAA
>CAXAHE010000048.1:0-12206 GCA_963968475.1 uncultured Candidatus Poseidoniales archaeon
ACATAGTTCGCTGTCGTCGTTGTCCATGTGTAGGCATTGCCATCGGAAGTAAGATTCTTCCATGCCATGTCCAAGAATCCAGTGCCATTGATGGTAATTTCAGAACCACCGAGGTTGGAACCTTCGGATGGAGTTATTGTGGTGTTGATCATATTTAATCCGGAGGAAGATTGTGCTTCTGGAATTTCAGAGTCCAGATGTAAGGTGCTACCGTTCATGAAAGGAATTGACATTGCTCCCCCAAAAATCAGTACTGATACGATGAACAATGCCTTGCTGCGCATAGGATTACCATTATTGAACAGGATATAAATTAGACTGGAGGTAACAAAAGTGTTACAACTTAAAAAAACATCAAGTGCTTGTGTGATGTAGAGGATTTAAGGGGAAGATTATGACTGGTGATTTTTCGGATGTTGCTGACTCAAATGCTGACTTTGTTGCAGCATTTACTGGCCAGAATGTACCAGGATTACCTGCTAAAAACATGCTTTTACTCACATGTATGGATTGTCGAATCCTCCCTCATCAAGCGCTTGGCATGTCTATTGGCGACATAAAAGTCATCCGAAACGGCGGTGGGCAACTTAATTCTGCTGTTGAGAGCGATATTATTGTAGCAAACAATGTCCTTGATTGTGATCGAATCCTCATCATGCAACACACACAATGTGGTATGGCTGCAGCTACACTTAACAGTGTAAGAGAAACAGTTCAAGCAAACACTGGAGTCGATGCGTCTCAATTTACTCCATCCGTCATCGAAAACCAAATGGCAAAATTGACTCTCGATGTGGAAACACTTCGAAAGAACCCGATGCTCAAACCAACAACAGTTGTGCAAGGGGCAATGTATCATGTCGAGACTGGAAAAGTAGATTTTCTCGATGATTAATCATTCAGCAAGTTCGTATAAGATTGATACCTTGTGTTCAACATTGATTGCATCTTGTCCTTCATCAATGACCAACTCAAGTTCATGCATTCCAACTGGACTGAAATGCAATGTGTTCCATATTGTGGACTCGCCATCATCAATCGCTCTCGACTCACTGAGACATGGGCCATCTGGATTTACAACAGACCACGAAACACTTACTGAACGTCCATCGATTCCAATGATCGAACTTGGGTTCTCAACAGTAGAATTCAGTATGAAATACGATGGGGCGGGCAGTTCGTTTCCAGGATCAGCCTCAAAATAGAGTATTTGCGGATTCCCTGTATTCGTTTCAGTCCACGTGATTTCCTGTTCAATTGTGATCATAATCTCTGTTTCTTCTCGTTCACCGTTCACATCGATTGCGTAAGCCTTGACTGTATAATAGCCATGTCTGTCGTAAGTGACCTCAATTTCTTGAGCCTTATCAGCTTCGATGATAATGTCTTCACGTCCATCGCCTGGGGTGATGCCGAAGGTAAGAATCTCTTCCACAAATACTGAACTTGAGAAATCGAATCGAATCATTCCATCCACTTGATCAATAAGTTCTCCTTGATCATAAACGGTTTGAATTCGATCGAGGTTAGAATCAGTTGTTACGACGAGACTATTCCTGTTTTCATTATCCAAAACTGAACCTAAACATCCGGATGTCAGTGTCATGAGAATGACTACTCCAATCAGTGGAGTCTTCAGTTTCATAAGATCACAATACTCAGTTTTTGTAGTTGGTAATCAAATGGTACATGGTACGAACGTGAATTCCAGTTGCGCCGTTTCCAACCATTGTGTTGGTCTTAGCACCCCAGTATGTTCCTGCGATATCCATGTGAGCCCAAGTGATCTGTTCTCCATCCTTATCGTAGTTACGATTTGGAACGAATTGCTTGAGGAAGGCAGCAGCAGTGTTTGCTCCACCATAACGACCAGCGCCAAGGTTGCGAGTATCTGCAATCTTTGAGTTGGTCATTTCCTTCTCGAATGCTGGAAGGAGAGGCATTGGCCAAGCCAATTCATCAACTGCATTACCTGCTTCGTGAATCTTTGTTCTGAAGTCATCGTCATTGGACCAAAGTCCAGTTGCCTCATGACCGAGAGCAACGACGCAAGCACCAGTAAGTGTTGCAAAGTCAATGATGAACTCAGGATCGAATTCTCCAGCCTTCCACAATCCATCGGAAAGGACCAATCGGCCTTCTGCATCGGTGTTGAGCACTTCAATAGTCTTGCCAGAGAGTGTTGTGATGACGTCACCAGGACGTTGTGCGTTTGCAGCAGGCATGTTCTCTGCCATGCATGTAATAGCTACGACCTTTCCTTCGTATCCAGTCGCAGCAAGAGCTTGCATGGTTCCAAAGACTGTTGCTGATCCACCCATGTCGTACTTCATTTCGTCCATGTTTGCACCTGGCTTGAGTGAAATACCACCTGTATCGAATGTGATTCCCTTTCCAACAAGGAGAGGGCAACGACCGTCAATCTCATGATTCATCTCGTAGATGACCATACATGGTTTTCGAGAGGAACCCATACCAACGGCAACTAATCCGCCCATTCCAGCTTTTTTGGCTTGTTCATAGTTGATGATTGTAACCTTGACGTTATCGTAATCTTTTGCCCATTCCCATGCCATGTCTGCAAATGCTTCTGGATACATATCGTTTGGTGGACAGTTTCCAAGGTCTCGTGAGAGGTGGACACCAGAAACGACGCCTTCGTGGATATTGATGAGAGCCTCAAGTTCAGTTTCTTGGCCTTCATCGCATGTGATGCGAACCAGAAGATCGGCTTCATCATCTTCATCGTCCTTCATCTTGTAGTTGTCATAGGAGTAATCTCGAAGCATCATACCTTCACCGAAGGCGCCCATGGAATCAACAGGGGCTCCTGAGAACCGAACTGTGAGGTCTGTGCCATGTGCCTTCTTACGAGCAGCAACGACAGCGGCTCCTGCTTTTCGATAAGCGTGGACATCAGCGTCATCTTCCTTTCCAAGTCCAACGAGCATTGCCTTTCCACCTTCTCCGCCAACAAGTGTCATTGTTGACTTTGCCTTTGCTTTGAAATCTCCATCTGCAAGAACACGATTGATTTGGCTCTTGAGAGCAATGTGAAGCCCAGTAGCATGTGCTTCTGGGACTATTTCTGTGCCTTCGAAAAGAGGTAGTATTAGGGTTCCGTCGATGTTGTGGCTTGAACTGACATTAATTTTCATGGTTTCACCGATTACTGCCAAGTACTTGGAGCACTTGAAACCTTGCGACCAACTTTCAGCCAAGAAAAAGATTTACTCTTCATCTTGTTCATCTTTCTTGAACAGAGAAACAACCGCCAAGGCACCGATGATGGCGATTGGGTTGAAGATACCATAACCAATGAGTAAACTGGAGGATTCATCTGTTGTTGATATCAAGGCTTCAACATCAGTAGGTTCAGAAACCCAGCGAGAAGCATCGATGACTCGAACTTGATAGTACAACTGCCACGAACCACCGTCTTCTAAGGAGAGATTACTCGAATCCATCTCCACCAAAGACGCATTACTTGCGTTGACTGAGAAAGCAGATGAAGTCCATGTAACCTCACCATTTGAGGAAAGATACTGCAAGGTAGCATTTGAGGTAGATGCTTGTCCTTCATTACCCACTTCAAGTGTGAGGGTGTCTTCTGCAATCTCGATTGCTCGAACATCTAAACGAGCTCTCCAGTACCACACATTATCGATAAGGTATCTCATAACATCCATTTCTTCTCCCAATCGATCGTTGAGGTTCTCAAAGGATCCTGGGACAAATTGCTCATCATCAGTTTCAAACGTGAATGTAGGATATCCCATGACTCCGTAGCCGTAATCTCTGCTTGTTCCACAATTTGGATACAATCCTTGATTTGCATTTTGAATTGGTATGCTTGAAATATTGTCTTGGACATCTTCTCTGATTTGATGGTACAGTTCCCAATCTGAAGGCTGATCAGGCCACTTACCCCATGGATAAAGCATAATCCAAACGCCAGTATGCATCGTGACATACAAGTCAGCATCAGGAACGACTGTATTCATGTAATTTGAATTCGCAGCCGTTTCAGACTCACTGAAAGCACTGCTACCCGGCTGTGTAGTCGGGCAGGTGTTCCAATAGTGATCGTAGTTTCGGTTCAAATCCACTTGATTGATGTTCCATCGAGTGTCGATGTCATTTCCATCTGGATTGAGCATAATCAATATGTGAATCTCAGTGTTTTGGAGGACATCAATCGCTTCTTGATTACCTTCTGCCCATCCGTTGATGTACCACTTTGCAGATAAATATGCCAGTGCAGTGCCGAGGTATTCGTTCCCGTGATGGCCACCGTCAATGTAAACGATTTCTTTGATGTCCCCGTTAGGTTTAGTCTCATTTGACCAATCAGAGAGTCGAACAACCCACAGCGATTTTCCAAGTTCAGATTCTCCAACACTTGTTACATCAACGATTTCAGGATATTCGTCTGCCCAGTCGTTGACATCGAGGGTTAGTGTGGCCCATGTTAAGTGAATGTGACTGTCTAGTGGGTCGCCTGGCCACTCTTCCTCATCGGTTGAATCCGATTGTGCAGTGGCGATCGGAATACTTGCGAGGAACATGCACAGGACTAATCCTACAGCGACTCGCATGGGTTGACCAACCACCCTTCTGCCAAAAACGCTTTGATTGTACCTTCACCAATCGCTTGTGAAAGCATTTGGATTTGCAACCTTTTCAGATTCTCTTGTCCAAATAGTTCGACCATCGGTTCCGTATATGTCGGCAAATGGATCGATATCTTCTGGTTGGCGTTGTCGCTGCATGTAGGACTCCATGCGCTCTTTGAGGTCTGGTTTAAACTTCCAGTAGTGGATTCTCCATTCTCTTCCATCCCAGAGTGTTGTCTCTTCAGACTCTGTTGTCAGTAAATCATAGTCTTGGAACATGTAAAACAAGTTACGGTCTGTAGGTTCCAATGCATTATCGATAATTCGGTTATAGAATCCAAAGAATCCTAGTGCGTGTTCTGCCATTCCGGCAGCGACTTCAGCATCCATCTCTGTATCGATATGCTGTTGTATTGCTTGTGTCAGTGATTGTAGTGTCATTCCCATCGTTTTTCCCCCTCCCCGGACATTACTGTCCGAGAACACTATTGTATATAGGTCCCCGAACTATATTAAAACATCGCCACTTTTTCATGAAACAGGGTGTCCTGACGGTTTTTTGAGCCTTATTTTGAAGAAGTCTCAAGAACAGGAAACAGCGCGTTTGTCACAATGGAACCGTCCGATGGCCACACTTTCTTGGGGCTCGAGCCCATAGAAAAGGATGTCGATATCGTTGTCCTTTCACTTCCGTATGAACTAACAACGTCGTACGGAACAGGTACTTCTGAAGGCCCTGGAGCCTGCATTGAAGCTTCTGGCCAGGTCGAATTGTATGATACCAATCTGAAGGAAGATCTCCCTGCGGGTCTCGCCATTCATACTGCAAAGGCTTGGGATGGAGAAGAACCAACGTTACTCCATCAGCTTGATTCGATGGTTGGTTATCTCAGTCCTTGGTTCAAGGGTGATTGTTTCCCACTCACACTTGGTGGAGAGCATGGAATTCTCCCTCCCATTATGGAAGCTGTTCGGAATCATCCACTGGTTCACAAGGATTTATCCAACCTTACAGTGGTTCAAATTGATGCTCACGGAGATTTACGATCTGAACTTGATAACGAACCATATTCGCATGCTTGTGCAGCTGCACGAGCACTCGATGCCGGTGTAGGTCGATTGCTACAAGTCGGGATCCGTGCTTTCAGCAAAGAAGAGCATGAACGCATGCTCTCAGATAATCGTATCACGACATTCTTCGCTCAAGATACTCAATCTCCATGTCAAGGTGCACCACATTGGCAATCTTGGCTCGACCTCTTAGACGAGATTGAAGGGCCAGTTCATCTGACCATTGACATCGATGGATTGGATGGAGCACTTGTCCCTGCGACCGGAACTCCTGTGCCAGGTGGACTAACATTTTGGCAAGTTCAACAAACGATTCAAACTCTTTTTGATGCCTCAAAGGCAGTCGTCGTCAGTGCCGATGTCAATGAAATTGTTCCACAAAAGGATACGCCTCTAACCCAATTTACAGCAGCTATGCTCGCAACAAAGATTGTCGCAAGTCATGCAAAGGCTCGCAAGGAAGGGCGATGGAATCCCCTAGAGGAAACGACAGGGCCTCACCGTCCAACCTCAACACCAGTGATTTTCAGGAATTTAATCAAGGAGTGAAATCGATGTCTACAAACGCTCATGGCCAACATATCTTCCTTGACTACAATGGATTCTTTCCAGCAGAACATCAAGATGGAAAGTGGGTTCTTAGCATTCTCCAAGAGGTAGTTGCTCGAAGTACTGCAACAGAAGTTCACGCTCACGTTGAATTGTTCGATGGCATTACCTCACCACCTGGTTTTGCAGCCGTCGTTCTCTTGGATGAAAGCCATCTCACTGCTCATTGTTACAGCGAACTTGGTTGGCTCGCAATCGATGCGTTTACGTGTGGAGGAACTGACCCCAGTGAAATGGTTTCAGATTTGAAAGCAGTGCTTGCCTCGGAAATGCCAGCCCTTGTTCTCATGCAAGAACAGAAGGTCAACCGTTTCCTTCATTCGGAGGATTGAGTATGTCAATATCCGGCTTTATCGAGCACTATTTCCAGCACTTTAATGCAGGTCAGTTGAAGCGAATGGCTGTTTCACTAAAACACCATCTTGATGATGGTGGGAAACTGTTCATAACACTTGCAGGAGCAATGAGCACCGCAGGTATCGGGCAGGTCTTGGCTCCATTGATTCGAAAAGGATACGTTGCAGGTATTTCCTGTACCGGTGCAAACTTGGAAGAGGATGTTTTTAGAATGGTTGCGTTACCTCATTACGAACAAATCGAAGACTGGAGAACCCTTTCCCTTGAAGATGAAAAAGCACTGCTCAACAAGAAAATGAATCGAGTTACGGACGTATGCATTCCAGAAGATGTTGCAATTCGTGCTGTTGAAAAGCATTTGATGAAACGATGGTCAAGTGCTTCCGAACATCAAGAACGTCACTTACCTCATGCGTACTTTTACGATATGTTGCGCTCTTCCGATCTTGATGCTTCAATTGAAGGTGACAAGACTTCTTCTTGGGTTTTGGCTGCTGCAGAAGCAGATTTGCCACTCTTTGTACCGGGTTGGGAAGATTCGACCACAGGGAATATTTTCGCAGCACGTTGTCTAGAAGAAACAATCTCATCCGATTGTGTGCTTTCTGGTATCCATTACATGATGGAACTAGCACCTTGGTATGAGCATCAAGAGACCTCCTTAGCCTTCCTCCAAATTGGTGGAGGTATCGCAGGAGATTTCCCAATATGCGTTGTTCCACTTCTCAATCAAGATATGGAAAAGGAGGCGCCTCTTTGGTCTTGGTTCGGACAAATCAGTGAATCTACGCCGTCTTATGGTGGCTATTCTGGCGCTCCTCCAAGTGAAAAAATCACGTGGGGTAAAATCGATGTTGATACGCCTACATTCGTTGTAGAAAGCGATGCAACCATCGTTGTACCTCTTCTCTTTGCATATCTTCTTGAACGTTGATTTAGAAAAACAGATGAGCAACACCCTTAGAGAGGAGTGGACTCATGGGTGATACATGGGATTGATTCGTGCAACGGCCATCAGTCTTCTTCTCCTGCTCACTCCTCTTACATATCTTGCATCAGCGGAAGATACTCCCAGCGTTTCAATCACCACTGATTGGACAAGCACTTCTTCTCTTTCCAATGAGCATGCATATGTGTTGACGTTTGGCGATTCATCTTCGCATGATTACGATGTATCCGTCTCTCACCTGCGCGCAGGCATCGATTTAGCACCATCAGTTCAAACCACATTTCTCGATCAAACCTCGACATTAACCGCTCGAATTGTCCTTGATACAGTTGTAGCATGGAACGATTCAATCACTGTTTCAGTGACCATTAATGGGCACAATGGCGTTGCACTTTCAACTTCTGTAAACGAACAACGGACCTTTGTAGTCGGCTCATGGAATCAACCGATGGCCGATCATGAAGTAACAACGACCTCCTCTTGGTCATTGGAACAAAATTACGAGACTGAAGAAGGAAATCAAACATTCGTTTTATTGTTTGAAGGCAATGGGTGGCAACAACGAATTAACGAGGTGCTTCAGTCCTATGAGCTTGGAAATGGAACCCTCCAGACAACCGAAATAACCGATAATTCGACAACGGTCTTAGATTTGGATTTCGAATCATTTTGGAAAAATGAAACAGTGGTATCAGGAGCATTAACCTCGCAGGTTATCGAAGCACGGGGAAGCGGGGGTATTCTCCTTCAAACAAACGACGATGGTGTAATTTCCACAATTAATGCTACGGTGGTGGATGCTCTGCTCAATCGCTCAAATCTCGATAATATTGTGTCTGAACGACTTCGGCTCGAAGCCTTTGGAACCTTGATGGTTGAAGGCGAAGGTGAAGATGGAACTCTGGATGTCGATGGCGACATCAGTCTCTTGTTGCTTGAAACAAACGATATCGATGGCGTACGTGTGTTACAACACACTCAAATCGAAGCAACAGCAAACTTCGTTCTCGTAGATGAAGGAACACGATTAGACCTTGACCTCAATCAATTCGAGACGGTTGAGCGTTGGGAAAACGGAGTACGCGTTGAGCATCTTGAACACCTTCGCGGAGACGGAACCTTTGGATTCGAGGATGAGGATGAAAATGCAACAATGATCGTAAATGGTTCGGTCTACAATTTCAATACTAAAGTGGTTGATGGAATCACGTACATCGATGATTTGCATGTTGACGGAACACTTTCAGGTGATGTCCAGGGAACATTTGGAGTGGTTCAATCGATTGAACAAACAGGCACACAAATGAACCATACAATGGTTCTTCATGATGTCAACGTCATTCACAATGAAGCATGGTTTAACGTCACAGGAGTGGGTGGAAGTAACTTCTTTGGTGGATCTGGAGCAGGTGCTTATTACAACGATTCCTACATCTATCAAGCAACACATTCAGACTGGGAAAATCGAACTGTTCGTCTTGTATGGACTGAGACGGGTCCCGACCCATCGAATGGAGATGAACGTCCTGAGCGAAGTCCTATCGAAACAGATGCAACTCCTCCGGAAGCTGAGAATGCCTTGGGCAATATTTCTGTTGGACGAGAAGCGGGATTAGCTCCTATTCCGATTCATACCGGCGATGTGGTTCGTTTACTCGAGCAAGATGGAATCGTTCTCACGATTACTGCAGGTAATGAAGCGATTGAACCAAGAGATGCAAAGAATCTCAGTGTCATCCAATGGATTGGCACATACAGCGACGGTGTGTCGGGAACTGCTTCTGGTTCAATTGTTCATCAAGGTCCGCTTTCAGGCCTCCTTGCAAGCACTTCACGTTCCTTTGAAATCGCATTCGGCGAGGATGATGAAATCGCTTTCCTCAACGAATCTCAGGCAGTTGATGTCATCCTTTCACCAAGTATTGTTTCTGCTGATGATAATTCAGCACCAATTATTGTTGATCTTTCTCTTTCAGAAGGATTGGTATTTGGAGAAGGCGCTTCACCAGCACACCTTGTTGCTACAATCAATGATGATGACTGGAATGTAGCCACCGTAACGGTTGACCTTTCATCACTCGGGCTTGGTATCGTTACCATGAACGATCGGGGCCTTGACGGAGACCAAACAATTGGAGACAATAAATGGACAACGATGGTCTCAGTCAATGGTTTACAGGTGGGCGAGATGAACATCAGTGCTCAAGCGACGGATGAATGGTCTGAAAGTGCTTCCCTTTCAACCACCATTACTGTTGAAAACCAAGCACCTCGAATACTCAGTGCGACAATTTCACCAAACGAAGTCATTCGTGGTGGAGCGACATTAATGACGATTGAGGCGCTTGATTATCATGGCGTAGCATCTGTAAGTGTTGATTTAGGTGTTTACGGGGGAGAAGAAATCTCTTGTCAAAAGATGGACCTTTGGATGTGTGAATTGACTCTTCCTTACGGGATGGCTCCGGGAATACGTTCGATCAGTGTTCGACTTACGGATGAACTTGGAGCGACAATACTCGTAAGCAAAACGCAGGCATCTGAGCATCATTTCCAACCGAGTTCAACGGATTTAGACTTGGCCGTTACTGTTGAAAACACACCCCCTACGATATCTCTTGCCACAACTGAAGCCCTCCTCAGAGAGAATTTAAACTCCGAGCAGGCTATCGAAATCAGTGTTGAAGATGCAGATGGAATACTGCTTGTTCGAGCGGATTTAGGTATTCTCAAACCGATCAGCCAAACTCAAACATGGGTCACGTTGTACGACAATGGCCAAGGTCTTGACCGTGTTGCCGGTGATGGAATTTACACAGCTACAGCCTCTGTAAGGTCCTCTACTCCACTAAGTTCTCACGAAATCAAGATACAGGCTTCAGATTCATACGGTGAGGCAACTCCCCCTACATCCTTTGATGTGATGGTTTCAGAGGCTGACGATAACGACTTGCTCGGTGACGGTGATGGGTTGTCAATCACATTAATCGCAATAATTGTGGCAATCGGAGCACTCGGTGCCGCTGCATTTGTGCTGCTTCGGCAACGGAATCCTCCAGAGAAAGGTCAAGACAGATTCGGGTTCCAATAATCTTCATTTTGTTTGAGCATCGGATTCCGCCGACAATCGTTTATACCCCCGCTTAGTGGGTTGGTTACTGCCTGCGAGCGTAGTGTAGTGGTTATCACCGAGCGTTGCCAACGCTTGAACCCGGGTTCGAGTCCCGGCGCTCGCACCAAAATTCGATTGAACACACTTTACATAGTCGTGGTTCGTTCGAGTAAATATGTCAGAACCGCGTGTCGTATTTGTCGGCAAGAAACCATCCTATGCCTATGTCAAGGCAGTGGTTATGGCAATGGACGAAGGGCATCGTCATATCAGACTTCAAGCCCGTGGTTCAGCGATTAGTCGTGCAGTTGATGTTGCAGAAATCTGCCGGAGACGGCATGGAATTACAGCATCACGTCTTCCGCTTTCTGTTACCATAGACTCCATAGAAACGGCTTCAGTTGAATTGAAAGGTGATGATGATCGAATGAAAACTGTCAGCAGTATCGCCATTGACATACTTGGTGAAGGCGATATGGTCGATGAAGAAGAGTAATTATTCAAGCAACTTCAATCGTTTCTCTATTTCTCTTGCAGTCTCTTCAAACACTGAAAGCGATTGGCCAACTGGATCATCTAATTCCCAATCTTGATCGATGTTCATTGCAGGGCATGATACCCCGCATCCCATTGAAATGACCATGTCGAAATCGTTTGCATCAAACAAATCAACAGATTTAGGCTTGAGGGTACTGGTATCAATTCCTTTTGATTCAAGAATCGTAAGTGCATGCGTAGAAACTTGGTTAGCAGGGTGCGTTCCTGCACTCTCAGCCTCATGGCCAAAATGACGAGCAATACCTTCTGCCATTTGTGAACGGCATGAATTCCCTACACAAACAAACAAGAGGCGCATGACCTTCTGAATGATGCATCAATCTTGAACTCTTCTCAATAGTGAGTCTCTTGAACTTCGGCCTTGTAGTGTGGACTATGCAGGCTAAAGTACGTCAAACGGTTCTTTTCTCTGCAGGGATTTATGCAACTCTTTTCATCGCTCATATCATTGCTGCGGCCAACGGTGCAGATGCTCTCTTTCGCATTATAGCGACCATTCTCACAATCCAGACTCTTTTTCTTGGTGGGACGTTTCTTTTCTTTCTCGTTCACTCGAGTCAATCCGTGCGTGGAGAAGCTTTTCAAATTGGGGCGTTCATCTCCCTCCCGCTTTCGTTTGGATTGGGTTGGGCATACGCTGGTATGCAATGGAGTCCAATGATTCTGGTTTTCCCATTGATTGCATTCGTTACACATTTCCTTCTTCGCTATGGCCTACAAAGCAAAAGCGTGATTTGAAAAAGCCCACCCATGTGCTATACACTATGTCGGATTCCCCCGTGTCAATGCATACTCCAGGAAATGAACCCGCAGACGAAGCTCCAAGTGCTGCTGATCCTGCTCAACAAAAGCAAATGGAACAGGCTTATGCTCAAATGAAGCGTAAGATGTCAATGGCTGAAATTGGAAGGAAAATCAAGCACAAGATCATGGT
>CAXAHE010000049.1:0-11568 GCA_963968475.1 uncultured Candidatus Poseidoniales archaeon
GCTCTGCGTAGATCGAATTCACGAGTGATATTACTTCTTCATCGATGGAATCAATCTCATAGGCAGGAGCTGATGGAGGCATATGTTCGCCTTTCCAAGGATGTCGGTTATCTCCATCATGGCTGAATTTACCCCCATAGGGAGCATCATCTTCCATGAGCCAGCCTGTTTTCTTACGAACATTTCGATAGAATCGATCCATTCGGAAGGGAGGTTCTGTACCAACGGTTGAGGTAAACCATTCTTGTGGCGTTAACCAACCTGGGTGTTCATGTACCTTAATGCGCCCTTCATCAACCAAAGGTTTGAGTGTCATTCGAAGTTCTCGTTCTGCTGGTTTGAACATATTGATTGTTCCAATTTCCTGAAGAATTCCATCGAGGGCTTCATCGTAATGCTCCGTTGTTGTAAGATGTAAGAGAGGGATATTTTCGGCTTGAACTTCAAGAGCAAAATGACGGAGATTGGAGAGGAGGAAACTCAACTTTTGTTTGTGATATGGCCTTCTTTTGCCTTGCTTTTCGCTTTCAATGAGGATGATTCCGTACGATTCCTTGCCCTCACAAAAAGCGAGATTGAGTTGATCGTAAGGAAGGAACCACCACGATTCTACATCCTCCAATGAATCGTCTCTGAGTAGAGAGGAGAACGCTCCATTTCCTGAAGTAGTCCTCCTCCAAGTCATAGCATAACCTAGCCTGAGAAGGCTATAACCTCCTGTCTGTTACCGTATCTAAAAGACAAATTGATGATGGAGAATATCTTGGGTCAAACATGGATGCTGTCCTTGTCGTCGTTGTCATGTTTGCAACGCTTCTTGCCGCCGCATTAACAGTTCCAGCGGGTTTTGGACTTGCAACAATGCTGACGCCGATTATGTTGTTATGGCTTGACCCTCATCTGGCAATTGCTGCAGTTGCTGTAATTCATGCCTCACATAATGGCTGGAAGTTGGTTTTGCTCAAAACTCATCTCGATGTAACAGCAGTAAAACGATATGGTTGGGCAATGGTTTTGGGCGCATTGATTGGAGCTTCGATGAGCACAAGTATTGATCAGAAACCTTTGCTAATCGTCGTTGGATTTGCCCTCATCCTCTTGCCTCTGTTATCCGCTACGCAGCGATGGACGTCCTATCGGTTGCCTGAGGCTGAAGACCGATGGGGTGGATTTGGTTCTGGACTTATGGGGGGATTAACGGGGCACCAAGGGGCCTTACGGGCAATGTTCTTGCAAAAACGGTTGCCGGATAAGACTGCATATGCAGCAACTGCTGCACTTCTGGCATTGATTGTTGACCTCTCTCGCTTACCTGTTTATCTTTATTCAGATGGCGCAGACCTCGTCGAATATTTACCGCTCATCGGTGGATCTGTTCTCTGTGCCATTCTCGGGGTTCATCTTGGAAAGCGATGGCTTATTCGATGGAAGAAGACGCATATTCGAACGATGATTCTTTGTGGAATCGTTGCTTCAGGTTTCTTGTACATCATCGAAGGATTCAGGATGTAACTTGGTCACTTAAATCAAGAATGACTGGGGCATGGTCCGAGATATCAAGGCCCCCTTGACGATCGATTCGAATCGATTCAATGAATGGCATAAGTGCTTCATTTCCAAGCATGTAATCAATTCTCCAACCTCTGTCCTTTGCTCGAGCTTGTCCCCGATTTGACCACCATGAGTAGAGTTTCACACCTTCTCCAACTTGTTCTCGGAAGAGGTCGTGCCATCCATCTGCAAGTAAATCTGAGAACCATTCTCGCTCTTGTGGAAGAAAACCGCTTGACTTCGCATTTCCTTTAGCGTTCCAAATATCGTCTTCGGTGTGTGCAATATTCAAATCTCCAACGACAAGGACAGGAGTACTGAGTTGAAGATATGGCTCTAACCATTCTCGCCACTCATCCATCCATTGCTCTTTGAAGCGTTGGCGTTCATCCTTGTTCGATCCGCTTGGAAGATAGGTGTTAATGCATGTTAAATTCCCGTGCTTTGTTACAATGATTCTTCCTTCTGAATCGTTTGAATCAATCGAACTAATCATTCCACGACGCTCTTCAATCATGTCAATACTTGAAAGGGTTGCAACACCCGAATAGCCTTTCTTTTCTGCTGGATGCAGAAGTGCTTGATGTGTACTTGGCCAATTCCAACCTTTCGGAAACTGTTCTTCGAGAACGCGTGTTTCCTGAAGCATCCAGATTTCTGCATCAACGGATTCAAACCATCCATCAATCCCTTTTCGGATTGCTGCCCGAAGGCCATTTACGTTCCATGTAACGACGCGCATGACCCTTCCATGGGAACTGGGCTTTTCATTTTTGAAGTGGAATTGAAGCAATTGATTCTGCCGCAAGACGGGCTGATGCAACCGCTCCATCCGAAAGAATGTGGTCGCTTTCAACCCAAGCTCCAGCGAGTAATATTCCTTTTTTTGCAACGCTATCATGTGAAGGGCGTGTGCCTAAAACGGCTACTGTAACTTGTTCTTGTCTTCGATCATGAAGGATATGTGACCGCCACCCAGGGGCTCGCTCATCGAGGAATGTATCCAACATATCCATACGTTGCTCCTTTGGTTTATCTGAAAAACAAATTGCGGAGAGGAGAGATCCTGACGGAACAATACCTGGATGAATCTGTCTCATATCGAACAAGCCAATTGAATTCTTGATATCTAGAATGGCTTGCTTATCTCCAAGTGGAGACGAATCGAGTGCAACATCAATCGTTGAGGCTTTCAACGATTCACAATCTGGTATAGTCGGAAGAAGTTTTTTTGATTTTCTGTAGCCGCAAGCGAGGATAATCACATCGGTTTCAATATGGCGTCCATCGGCAAGGTGGACTTTATTTCTTTCAATCTGGGTTACTTTAGCTCCCGTTTCAATTGGGATTCCTACTTCGTCAAGAGTTACAGCAAGACGTCCAATCAATCCAGACCAGCCTTCTTTCAATCCAAGCAATTTACTACGGAGAAGTGCTTTACTGCGGACTTCACTCCCCATTCCCCATGAAGCGAAATGTTCTGCGGCACGGATAGATGGGTGAACAATTTCATACTTTCGAACGGCTCTTCGGTACAACACTGCATCCATCATCGGCGAACGCGGTTGCATCATTCCCTGACCAACCAATTCAATTCGATGTGGGCGCAAAGGAAGCGTTGAGGGTTTCATTCGACTAATTTTCAACACCAAACGGTGCAGAGGGCCTTTCTTTAACAAAAAATGAGGGCCGAATCCAATAGGAAAATCATCTCGAAGTTCACTTGATGCCCGTCCTCCGATGGTTGAACGTTGATCGAGAACAACAACGTGATGCCCGCGGACAGAGGCTTCCATCGCAGTTGCAAGGCCCGCGAGTCCTGCACCGATGACAATGACTCTGGCCATGTCTTTGCTATGCTTTCCCCCTCATCAATCCCTCGCGAATAAACAGGTTGCTTGAAGTCCTTCGATGCTTAGCGCTGGTCATGGGCGAGCGAACATCCCTGCCTCATGACCGTGGCCACCTCTTGTGGACCGCTGAAGAAGGACCAAGCAGATTACTCACAGGAAGCATGGACCGTTGGGTTACTGCTGTTCTTGGTGACGATGGTATTGATGGTCCTTTGATGGGTTTTGGTGATAAGAAAACTGCCAAAATCATGGCAAGATCTACTGGGACTGTTGCAGGAGCTGCTGTGGTTGACTACATGTTGCAAATCTGGGCGCCGGGCCTCAATGCTACGTGGCGTGCTGGCGATGGCAGAAGAGTCAGTGAGGACGATACGATTGTCGAACTCCATGGCGATACTGAATCCCTTCTGAGAATGGAACGTTCAGTTTTGAATATTCTCGGTCAATTATCTGGTATTGCAACAGAGTCTGCAAAGTGGGCTCAAGTCGCTTCTGGACAAGTCGCAGCAACCCGTAAAACAGTCTGGGGTTTATTGGACAAATGGGCAGTTCATCTTGGCGGTGGACTCACCCATCGACTCAACAAAGATGATGCAAAAATGATCAAAGAAAATGATCTTGCATCCCTCGGAAGTGAAGCATTACACTCTATTGTATCGGTTCTTACAGATATCAATCTAGAAGAATGTGGAGCGTTCCTTGAACTTGAAGTTACGAACGAGAAAGAAGCGATCATCGCTGCAACAACTTGGAAGCAAAGAACAGACGATAATGAGGCTCCTCCTCTTGTTCTAATGCTGGACAACTTCGGCCCAGAGCGTTGTAAAGAAATGGTTGCTGAAATGGTTGAAATGGATTTGCGCGATTCTGTCGTTCTTGAAGCGAGTGGAAACATTGTCTTTGACGATTTGGAAGAGTGGAGAGAATGTGGGGTTGACGTGCTATCAACCAGTGCAGTGAATCGCGGCGTTTCTCCAATGGACATGAGTATGCTCATCGACCTAAACTGAGGTGAACACATGGAGCATGCAGCTGATCCAAGCCACCCACGTTATCGTTCGTTACTGATGCGACATCGACTTGAAGTTGCAGCAAAAAAAGGGATGCTTGCAGATTCTGCTTTAATCGCTCACGGGCGTGGTGAAGCCTACGATTACCTCATTGGAGAACAGACCATCGCAAGCGCTGATTTTGCTGCAAAGGTGGCGCTTAAATGTTTGAAAGAAGCGAGACACCCTGTTCTTTCTCTTAACGGAAATGTTGTCGCCTTAGCCGGTGATGAAATGCTACAGTTGGCACATTTACTTGATTGTCCTGTGGAAGTCAATATATTCTACAGAACGCCTGAACGTATGGCTGCTCTATTATCTGATTTGGATGAGCGAAACCAACGACTTGGTTTGGACGTTGAAATTCTTGGAGCGAATCCTGATGCTGAAATTCCTGGTTTGAAAGGTCCAAGGGCAAAATGTGAATCAAAAGGCATTCTACAATCCGATGTTCTACTCGTCCCACTCGAAGATGGAGATCGTTGTCAGGCTTTGGTGGCGATGGGTAAAACCGTTATCGTCATCGACCTCAATCCTCTTTCACGTTCATCTCAAACTGGAACGATTACGATTGTCAATGAAGTAACAAGATGTATTGCAGAGATGCTCGATTACTTCGATTCAGAGTTACCACCTCAATCGGATTACGCTCACGAAGAAACATTACAGGCCGCTCTGGATTCTATTGTTGACGGAATGAAAGAACAATTCAAGACTATGGAATAGTCGATTTCCCAATGTCATGATGGGAAGGCTTCAAGTGCCGTCATCTCGGAGGAAGTTCCATGAGTGAGGAGAGTCAAGAAAGTCGCGGACTAATCGATGTTACCGCGCTTCCTGAACCAGTTCGACGTATGGCAGAAGTCATGCACGGGCTCGACCCTGAATGGAGTATCAACACATGGCTCTCTCAACAAGCTGAACAGACTTTGGCATTGCTTCGGCATGATTTGAAGCGCGAGCGACTCCTTTTGGAACAACGAAAATTTCGACTTGACGATCTAGCATCTCGCATTGAGCCCGATCAAATAGCGAAAGACGAACATCAAATGAGCATCTTTGATTGCTTTGGGCTCGATCAAGACCGAATCTTCACAGGCTTGTCCCAACGTAAAGAGGGCACTCGTATGGAAGAAGGGGAAGCGCATGGTGCTGAAGCATTCATCGAACTCTTGCCTGATGACCAAGGCGATGACCCATTACTTGCAGTCGCGTGTCAATTGGTTGTGATGATAATCGATGGAGAAATCGAAAGAGGTGAGCCTGTAGCTACACTCAATGTTATCTTCAAACGAATGACATCTCACGGAGTTTCTGAGGATGAAATTGATGAAGCCATTGACCATCTTCTTTCCACAGGTGGAATCATCGAAGTCGATGATGACTGTTTTCTTTCTATGATTTAGGGCGCCCTCGGACTTCCCACTGGGGTATTAAGTGGTCTGGGAACCATATTCTATACATGAGAATTCTAGCGAGCATCTTCTGTGGTTGGATGGTTTGGTTAACCTTCATCACATGGCACATGACACGCCCTGAAGTCGCAGTCTTAGCGGGGATCATCAGCGTCTTCGTATGTGAGTCTGTCATTCATAGGGCTGAACGAAAATCACTCCAACGAGAGCGACTTCAACTTCGACAGCAGCTGAATATATCGGCGTATAACATCAACCAACTCCAGGAGTCACTTCAAAACGTGCAAGCAGAACTGCATCGAAGAGACATCATTGGAACCCCTGCTGCACGCGAATTACTAAAGCGACAAGAAGAGGCGATCAGTGCCCAATCTTCAGCACTGGAAGATCGTACAAGCAGACAAGATCGGATGTTTGTAGCAATGGAACGGCTTCTCGCCTTCCAGACTGAACAAACCGCTTCGATTCAACATCATCTTGCGGAGCTGATCACACAACTTGCAAAAGAGCCACGGCAGCAAGTAACAATGACGGATAGTGTCCTTGTCCAAAATCAAGAAGAAGAACGAATCCGACGTCAATTTCGTCGAATGAGTAACGAATTCGTTGCTGACTTATTCGATTAGCGGTATCTTGAGAACAGACGAACACTTGGCTCAACACATGGCGACCAAGCGGGAACATGCTGTTGCTATCCTCGATGCCATGGAGTCGAAAGTACGTCTTCGCTCAAGAACGATCCTTGGAATCTGCATTGGATGCGTCTTTCTTATCGCAGTCGCGATCTTAACGCAGTGGCAGTTTGGCCTCGGAGGAGCATTGCTCATCGGGCTATTGATGCAACTCACTCATGAACGCTTTACCGTCGCTGCTGATGCAATGATTGCAACGCATTTAGGTAAACTCGGATGGGAGGAAGCTGCTCTTGAAGATGAAGCATCGCTTTCGAAATTACACGAATACGCCGGAAGAACAGAGGAATAAGAATGGAATCAATCCCAAAAGGTGTGTATTCACACATAACTTTACGGAAACGTTGGTTGGTTCTTTCGATATCTCTCGGGATCCTTGGTTTCGGAATTGGATATCTTATCTTCAGCCAACTCCTCATCGGATTTGTGGGAAGCCTGGTGGGGCAATTTCTCGCCATTGTGGATTATATCGATCGCCGCTCAACTGCAAATAAATGGATTGAAGAAATGTTGAGCGCCCTTCATGTTGACATTGATGATTTTGAGGGAGCACTCACGCTCGAGCGAATTCTTGAACAGGTGAATATGCAAACGATTGATGTCGAGAAGAATCCTGTACGAACACGCGGAAATGACGTTCGCGGCTTTACCGGTGGTGTGATTGAAGCCGATCTCGATGAAGAACAAGAAATACGCCCAGTATCCGAGCATGACCAATATGCAGATTTAGAGCAAGATTTGACCTTAGCGGAACAGGTTAAGGCAGAAGCCGATCAGAAATATGCTGAACATGCCCAACAGCGCTGGGAAGAAGCTGAACGAAACGATCCTGACCTCGTTGAAGCAGGTGTAAAGCGTCTTGGAGATCTTGTAACAACCGATTATTTTGAGAAGAATCACGACCCTGAAGCGGTCTCAAAATTGATATCTTCTCAATCTTCAAGCGAAGAAAAGTGAACCAGAAGGGCATCGACATCGTCTCGTAACTGACGAATAGATTCGTTTTCAATTTGAACTTCAATACGAATGCGTCCTTCACCTTCTTGAACTGAAAACACATATCCTTCAGAACGTAGAATCGACTGTAACGGAAGTGATTCATCTTCTGAACCCTCCCAAGCAATGGTGACATGTTGGTTGGAGGTCATGATTGGTCGAAAGGGTGGACTCATATGAGGATGACGTGAGCAGTAACCATGGCGGATTCAAAGGCTGACCTTCTTGCAGGTGCAGGAGGGTTGGTGACTGAAGAATCCCAGACCAATCATGAGGGTAGGAAAGCATTGCTTCTTGTTCGCAATAATGAAGACTGTTCTGAATTTATCGCTCTTGCTAAAACGATGGGGATTCAGATTGTTGAACGCGTTGAGCAGCGTGGGAGAGACGATCCAAAGTGGTTCATGGGCCAAGGGAAATTGCAAGATATTGCTGAAGAATTGGCATCGCGTGCTGCAAAACATCCATGGGAAAACGTGGACCTTTTGCTTCTTCATACCAATGCTACACCACGCCAATTGGTCGGCGTAAACGATACTGTAGGATTGGAAGTTTGGGATCGTGTTCGCCTCTTACTTTCTCTTTTTACAGCACACGCCTCCAGTGTTGAGGCAAGAACTCAGGTCAGAATTGCACGGTTACAATCTGACAGAACTGTTTTGCGAGAAGTGGTAAAACAACAAACAACTGGTGAACGTGCTGGTTTTGGTGGCGCAGGTAAGACTGCAGCAGGTTCCGTTCTCACCAATGTTAACGCAGAGTTAGCAGCCTTGAGAAAGAAGCAGCGTAGGCAGAATAGGTCTGCATCTGAGCGCCGTAAGCAACGCAAAAAACAAGCTGTTACTGTGGGTTTAGCCGGATATACAAACGCAGGAAAATCGAGTCTGTTTCGCAACCTCTCAGGGAAGGAAGTTCTTGTTGAGGATCGACTTTTCTCAACACTTGAATCCACCATCGGCCGACTTGAAGCAAGTCCACGCGTACTTTTGGCAGATACAATCGGATTCATCGATGGGTTACCGAATGCGACACTTGATGCTTTTCGAGCAACACTTGCTGAAGCGATTGAATGTGATTTGCTACTCTTGCTTGTTGATGTAGGAGACCCAATTGCAGAAATTGATCGTAAATTACAAACCTCATTGCGCGAACTTTCCGAACGAGTTCTTGAATCCGATCACGCATCAATAATGGAACGAATTCAACTCGTTCTAACAAAGGCAGATACTGCGAGCCAAACATCTGTTGACTCGGCGATTGAGATGGTGGCAACACATGGATTCATCAATCCAATTGTCATTTCTTCACACACAGGAACTGGTATCGAAGAGTTACGTACAACGATGCTTCATTCTCTTTTTGGCCCTCAGCGAAGCGTTGTACTCCATCCAGGAAAGCAAGGGGAACCTGCTATTGAGTCGCTTCTTTCGCGATTATTCGATACAGTTTTTGTCCATAATCATCAGCGTGATGGCAACATGATTGAGGTCCGAATCAGTGCCTCCGATGAGACGCTTGCTATTCTCCAAGCAACCTATGGTGAACGCATCGAACTCAAGTAGACCGAGGATGTGCAGTCTTTATGGGCGAAGAAACCGAAGAGGTTTGGGAAGGCATAGAGGGCCTTCCTGAAACCGATTCATCGGTTATGTTTGCTTCCTCTGGAGCAACGTTCACTATACCGGATACGTCGCTACATCCAATCACCAAATCGATTGCTGTTTTTGTCATCTTCATTGCAGCATCTGGATTTCTAAACGGGCTCGATTATGCCTCACCTGAATCAGGTATTGTACAACCCGATGAATTCGTATATCAATTGTCAAAAACAGCCCCTCCTAATTCTGCAATGTTTGATGGAGTTGTTTACGATGATGTTGACGAGCCGATTGAAGGGGCTTTAGTCCATCTCGAATGGGAAGAAACACCTGGCTTCTTTAATTCCTCAGAGATGTATACTGATGCAAATGGGTCTTTTTCTTTTGAGGAAATAAAGCCTGGACTTGCACGCATCAATATCGTGGTTGAACGAGATAACTACTCCGATCTTCTTCAGGAACGAATTCTCTTATCCCCTCCTGCATTTATCGAACCATATGGTTTTACGACACTTGATTTCTATGTCCCATCGCAAGAAGAATATGCGGAACAGCCTTGCCGTTTTGGACAAGAAACCTGTAGCATCAGAGAGATTGACCGTACAAGTGAGCAAATGGAGAATCCACGAATGGATCCAAGCGCATCTGGGATTTACATCATGATCGGTTTTGCATTCATGGGGGTTTCAATCATCTCCGTTGGATTCGTTATCTGGGCGCTTAAAACTGGCTCAGTGGCTATTCTCCGTATGAGTACAATGTTCGCCTTCTTTGGCATGGGCCACTACTACGCTGCCTGTATTCTAGGATTGACTGCTTTCCTACTCACATTCGCCATCCCGAAACGGAAAAAGGTCTTGCAAGATGGTGATGTTGAAGCAAATCTGCAATCTTCCTTATGAGTGAAAATGCATCGGACAACATGGACCTGACCCAATCCACATGGATGGTTCGAGACCTAGAACAGGCTGCAAGTGATGTTCTACTTCTCGAAGATGATTCAGTCATTGCAGGGGGATGGGATGGAGCGATCAAGTATTGGTCTGCTGAAGGAGATACAATCTGGGCAATCGAAACTCCAAATCGCATCTCTTGCTTAACCATAGAATCAGAAAAACTCTATGCCACATCCGGCCTTCATCTTCTCAAAATTGATTTGAAGACGGGAAACATCGATTGGCAAATTGGACTTGAAGGTTCTGCAGATGCAGTTGTTGTTACCAAAAAATGCGTCATTGCATCATCTTCTGTCTATGATATCGAACATAATGACTTCCTTGAATCTGCAATATGGTCTGTTTCTTTTGAAGGTGAAGTTCTTGAAACACATCGAATGGATGAACGGCCATGGACACTCCAATTATCGGAATTGGACGTTATAGCAGGGCTTGGCCGGCCAAAGAGTGGATGGATTAAACTGAATGGAGGTGGAGAGATCATCGATCAAAAAGAAGGATGGAACACGCCTACAATCTGCTCATCAAAAACCAAGCCAATTCTCTTCGGACGGGCTGATGGCTCGGTTGTTACAATGGATGAGACCGTTCTTCATCAAATGAAAGATTCAATCGCTGCTATTTCAAATCGAGGAAACAGCCTCTTGACAGCCGATGATACGGGTCAAGTAGATTTGTTAGCAGCGGATGAAATTGTATGGTCAAAGACTGGAGATGCCGTTGTCGGTCTCGAACATGGATTCAATCACGATGGGGTTTCAACCGCTTGGATTGCTCGCTGGAATGGAGCAATTGGAAGCGTCTCTGTACAAAATTCATCCACTGGAGAGGAGATTGCAAGTATGGACGGAGCGCGTGTTCATGCGATATCTGTTAGCCAGAAGAGAGTTGGAATTGCAACCGAAGGTGGACAGATCATGGTATGGGAGCAAGCATTGTTTGAACGACGAAGTAACCAAGAAACATCTTCTGAACAAGTCGATGAGCATCGAAATTCAATGCTTGCAAAACTGCGAGCGCTTCGTAAGTAATTAGTTTGCCAGAGTATCTCTGGCCTCCATACATCGAATTCTTCTACGAAACGAGCACAAAGAACTTGAAGCAGACAACCTTCCCTTAAAGCATGGAGACTCAAGCAATTCTTGTCGCTGGAGGAAAGGGGTCTCGATTGTATCCATTTACAAGATATACTCAAAAAACTCTTTTGCCATTGTACGACAGGCCGGTCATCGATTATGCCCTTGGAACAATTCGGCGCAGCGGTATTTCTAAGATTACCATTATCTCGAACGAGCATATTGGCCAGATTGCCAAGCACGTAGGGCAAAGTCTCGATGGTGAACAAATCCACTATGTCCTCGAAGAAGACCCAAAAGGGGTGGCTCAAGCACTGTCGCTAGCAAGACCATACAACGAGAATTGTCGCCTTCTCGTTTATTTCTCGGATAACATTACCAC
>CAXAHE010000050.1:0-11546 GCA_963968475.1 uncultured Candidatus Poseidoniales archaeon
GTAATCCAACGCCTGCAAGCATGATGATCGCAGGGACGGTTGCTGCAAGGACTTCGTTATCCTTGTTCATGTATCCGTAGATATGGAAGAAACCGCCGAGTAGAATCATCATCCAACTTCCCTTTTCGAAGAATGCTGCGACGATTCCATGAGCCTTCATGACGTTAAAGAATCCGATAATGAATCCGATGAGGAGGTGAAGGGCTCCGATGTAAACGGAAAGAAGTACGTAGTCTGTGAGAGCGCCAGTAGCACGATGGAATGGAATGTGTGTATGCGACATGCCAAGCGTATTTGTGACAAAGGCTGGGAAGTGAATGTTATCATAGGTCCAGTCATAAAAACCAATGAGTGGAGATGCATTGCCCATTACGTGACCAGTTCCATCCCACACAAATCCGAAGCCTTCTGCGAAAAGGAATCCCCAGAACATACACCAGAGACCCATAGACATGAGTACAGTAGTTGCATTCTTGCCCATTGGTTCTTTTGCGAACGGCATTGAACGAAGCCAAAGTGCGAGTAGGACGATGACGAATCCGTATCCAAAGTCTCCAAGAATCAGCCCGTAAATAAGCGGGAGCGTGATCATAATGAAGGTTGTAGGATCAAATGTGCCGTATTTTGGACGGCCGACGAGGTCAACAACCAGTTCGAACGGTTCAGCAGGACTTGCATTCTTGTAAGCAACAGGAGGCTCTGGCTCATTATGATGGTTATCGTGGTCATCGTGACCATGATGATCGTCAACGTGCGCTTCTATCTCAATGTGAGAGACAAGTCCCTTGAGCGAATTGCGTGCTTTTTCTGCATTTTCGGTTGGAACCCACGCATCAAGAGCAAAGGCCTGATTTGAAACAGCCAAAGATGTAGGGGATGTATAAATTGAATATTCTCTTTGGAGGTATTCTTCGATAATTACGAGATCAGAACCATTCTTTTCTGCCCATGAATCAAGGGCTTCTTGATTTGATTCTGCAGAGGACTCTGCTTTGGAGATTGCTTCTTTTGTTTCTGCAACTCTCTGGGAAGGTGTTCCTTTTCCTGAAGGAAGTTGAATTGCCTTAGCGTTCAATTCAGCCAATGCAATTTGAACTGCTGCTGCATCACTTGGGGCACATGCAACCGCAACAAGACCTGCTGGGCAAAGGTACTCAATTCGAGATGCCATGTCTGCAAAAGCCTTGTGTGCCTTGGATGAGTTCGGAGTCTCAGCCACATAGATTTCTACACCTTGGTATCCGGAAAGAAGGTCGAGTGAAATGTTGAGAGGTGCAAGGCGCTCGAAAACACGAAGTTGGTCACTAAGCGATGAAATATCAGATTCAGCTTCACGGATTGCTTCGATGTTTGCTAAAGCAGCATCAACCTTTGAGGACATTTCCTCAGCAAGTTTCTTTGCATTTGAATTCGATAACGATCCTTTTGAGTTGTGAACTGCAACCGCACTTCGAACAGCACGTACTTTGAGAAGAAGAGCACTGATCATGTCTGCGTCTTCGCTTTGAATTGCACGACCTACACCGATTCCTTCTTCGAACTGCGTGTAGTCTTCAATGTGAACGCAGCCCAAATCGGAGCATTTGCGCACGATGTCATGCATGGCATCAACAGGCGCCGCCAATGTGAGACGGGACATGTCGACAGTTGAGAACATGATATCACTTCATTGATTGAGGAGTCGCTCTACGATAAGAGAAACTGCTGCATCTTGATTCTTTGCAGCATCGCTTTGAACTGCTGCAACAGACTTTGAACCTTCTTTCTGAGCTTTTGTAACGTTCTTCATAGCCGCTTCCCGAGCTGCGTCAAGAGTAGACTTGATTGTAGCCTGAGCGTCTTCTGCGGCCTTAGAGACCATATCTGCTGCATCACGTCGAGCATCACTGAGTATTCGACTGGATTCACTCTGAGCATCAGAGAGAGTCGTTTCAGCAGCCTGCTCGGCTTTTTTGATGCTTTGGAGGACTTTTTCCATACCCATAACAACCACTTTGCCTCGACCATCGAGAGGGGGTTTATGAGGCTAATGGAAAGGCCAGTTGACGAAAAGGGGCATCACATTGGTTTTTTTCCACGGAATCGACTCGACATTAAGAAGGGATACAAAAGTCGGCCTGAAACATTTTCAAAGCCTACGTCCATCATCATAGTTCGATAATATTTGTTGGTACCATAATGCGTATAAGATCGAGCAAGTCCTTTCCAAGGGTGATCTTTTGTCTTTGTAACCCAACGAGCCATCCATTGAACCATAGTACTCATCCAAATCCTACCAGCTAAGCCATGCAATGCATTTGCTTTCCCAGCATCGCACATCACCAATTGGCCACCAGGCTTGAGAACCCGGAATATTTCTTCCAGCCCCTTCTTCTTATCTTGGAAATCCCGGAATGAAAAGAGACAGAAGACCATATCGAATGAATTGTCTTCAAGAGGAATCTCTTCAGCAATCGCTTGAACATACGCCGCAGGCGACTCTCCACGGCCTTTACGTGCAGCATCAACTCGCTTTTTAGCGACTTTCAGCATTTCTTCCGAGGGGTCTAAACAGGTGACATCCAATCCCACGAGATCTTCGGCAAAACTTCCAGGGCCACATCCCACTTCGAGAATTTTCATGCCTTGTGAAGCATGGTTGCGAACATTTCGCCTCCAGCGCTTGTCCTGTCCGAATGTCATTAATCGGTTGACTCGGTCATAGTCAGGAATGGTTGCTTCGAGTTGTTCTTCCAACTCAGTCCAAGCATCTAAATCAATACCAGATGGGTCGTAACCACCCGTTGCTGCTCGACTGGACATAGTCCGTGGCAGGCTCCGCCCTCTTTGGAGGTGTCGCTTCGACCAGTAAACAACTTCAAGCGATACGCTCGACAGTTTCTGGCGTAATACCCTCTTCTGGAGTAACACGGAAAACCAACATCTTCAGATTCTCTGGAGCATTTCTGAACTTTGAAACAATCATTGAGGTTTCGAAATCAGAACCGACAGTACGTACCCCAAAAGTAAGAACCATGTCAGCAATACTTGCAAGTTCTTGGCGTATCGATGGAGAGAGACCATCGACTGATACGCTGATTAACAAAAGCCCTCGATACATTTGAGTGTGAGCTTGGAGCATACGGATCATTGCAACAACCCGATTTGGATCATCACGTTGCAAGAAGAAATCAAGACTGTCAATTGCTGCTCTGAAGTATGGCCCTAAAGCCATGATTTCATTCGTTACTTCAGTAAGATAATCTTGGTTATTCTCATCTACGAATCGTGTCTGAGCAAGTCGTTGGATGTCTTCAAGACGGAATCCTTCGAGACGATAACGGCTTGCTAGAAGTTCTCGTTCGAGAACGTTTGAATTGTATTCTTCGCCAATTGTACGAACGTTGATGTCGAGTGGCCATCCGTATTTCTTGAATACACGAACAATCTCTGGTTGTCCTTCATTGGTTGAAATATAAAGCGTATTTTCGGACTCCTCAGCAGGAGAAACGTACTGCTTTGCGAATAATTCAGCACCAGAACCTGTTTCAGTAAACGCAACCATTGTAAATCCACGAGGGACTCCTCCATTCATTTCACCATCGAACTTAGGAACTCCAAAAGAACCCACTTGTCCAAAGAATTCTTCATCTTCCTTATCGAATGTAATCTTCTTCTTCATCTAAATCACTCCTCAATGGATGACCACTTGCCCGCGGTCAACAAGGTCGGTACAATATAGATCAAGGTTCGAAAGAACCAATGGTGGCGTTTGGTCGGGGACATTGAGGATAATCGAAAGGACTTCCCTCTGCCTGAACGTATTAATGAAGGTGTGAAGATATTCGGCAAGCATCCTATCCTCATTGTAGATTGCGAGCGCATTTACGCTATCGATGAAAACGAAATTACGGGCTGAAGAGGTCGTTCGCAGGATATACAATGTGCGGAGTAGCACCGATTCCAGCATGATTGGGCTATCTACAAAGTGGATGTTTGAATATTCTACGTCAGTTCCTCCCAGAATACCCGAAGAAACAAGGTCAATGAATTGTATGTTTGAGACATCAACGCCGATCGATTCGAAGGCTTGAATGATTTCAACAGCCCCACGGCTTGCAGTAATGTACACGCCGCCCATCTCGAACATCTGCATCAATGGAAGCATAGTGCTTGCAGTAACCATGAATGCATTTGAATTTCCACAACGAACTTGCACAGAACTATTCAGCGAGATAGTCGACAGTTGTTCAGCAATCCTTTGGTCAAGTTCAAACATAATCATGCACCCCAGTGAGCAGTTTCATTTTGAGAGCCCCACTTCAACATCGGGGTCAACATGACACCAAGCGGTGTCAATTCAATAGCGTGTTTCGCTCGACTGTGTGAGGTACCACGCATTTTAACGACTTGCAAGAATCTTAGTAAATGGCCCATACGTTCGACGTCACCCATCACAACAATCCCATCTGCGATTGCTTCTTCCACACCAAAAGAAGACCAGTGGGCGTTTTCGGTTGCGGAAGTAATTTCAGAAATCAAAATGGTTGTGCAGCCCAGGGTTGCAAGTTTCTTACCAAGGGTAAACAAGAAATCTCGAATCAGTTGTTCAGATTTAATCTTGTAACAGAGTGTTGTAACTGAATCGATAACCAACCGAGTAACACCGATTGTGTTGACGATATCGGTGATAGACTTGATCAAAGCGTGAACGTCATCCAAGTCAAATGTTGATTTGTCGAGACCTAACCAGGAGTAGAGGACGTCCATGTCGAAAACGTTGATCAGACCTGTATCGACCATGTTCATGTCGAAGAAGGCATATTGGCGGATGTTTTCCAAGAGTTTTACTGAGGGCTCAGTTGCTGTAAAGTGAGCACAAGCCTCGCCAGCAAGAGCACCACGAACAAGGAATTCCATAGCCAAAGTAGTTTTGCCGGAACCGCATGTCCCGGAGGCCAAAACCGTAGAGCCGTATGGAATGCCTCCACGCAAAATTTCATCCAATCCATGGATGCCTGTAACACAACGGTCTCGTGAATAAGTGGAAGCGGCTTGCACGGGTATCGTCTATGCCAGTGCCACCGAGTTCATGAAGCATTTGTTACACTAGAAGGCACATCACCGGGTGTTGCAACTTGATTTACAGTCCAACTAGCCGAATTCAACGGACTCCCCCCCTCCCAGACGAGGGCGTTGTTTATTCCTAGTAGCAATCCTGTTTGACCCCCCCACTCGGCTCGAGAATTTGGAAGTGGTTTCGTTTGACCCGGTCTGGTAAATCGTAGCTCGATAGTACCACTACCATCGTCGAGGAGATTCATAGAACCAGTACCGAGAATGCCAAAAGTACCAAGATCAATCATCTGGGTGGCGTTTCCTTGTACTTGCGACGAAATCGATCCTGTAAATAAGGCGGTGGAAAAACCGGATATAACTCCAGTTTGGAACAAGACATTGTTCGTTGAACTTGGAGATGTCACATTGAGTGACCATCCATAGAGGCTTGTAGCAAAGGGATTATCATTGTAAATTTCTATCCATTCCGGACCTCCTCCAATAGGGCGTGCCATCACTTCGGTAATTACGAGATTCTCACTTTGCCTTCCTGCGTCATGAACTTGTAAGGTGACAGTGACAAGTTCACCCCCCATACGTACGATACTCGAGGCCGTAGATGCCATTCTTGCTGAATTAATGTCCGAACCTCCTTCAAAAAGAACGAGGCCAACACGGGTTGAGTTGGTGGAAGATTGCACGCTAACATGGAGATAAGCACTGAGGTCTTCAGCAAGACCAAGTCCTTCTGAAAACGATTCCAGCGTCACATTAGACAACGCTTTGAGACGATAAACATCGAGTTCTCCTGCAAGAATAAGGCCGGTTTGAACACGTCCTTTTTGCAAGTCCTCAGCACTCACATCATCCCAATCTGATGTTGAATTAGCATGATCAAGGTTGCCATTATCCAGGGCAGGAACGTACCAGCCAGAATCGGCAACAAGACGATCCAGAGCAAACACTGTTGCTTGGTCGACTTGGTCAATTTCTGTATCGTTAGACCCCATTTCAAGTTGGGCAAGAGACATAAATGCGGTTAATATCATGAGGAAAAGAGTAAACGCTGAGAGAAATTCAATCACTGCTGTTAAGCCTCTCTCATCTGAGCGGATGCACGTGTGCCCAAACTCCTCCATACCACCACCAACACAAACGATGTGATGAACGTTGCCGAACCTCCAGGGGGTGAAATCGGTGTAATTAGCCCTAAATTAAGCGATGAGTCTTTGAATCATCTATGCGACCATTGTATGATGACAGGAGCGGATAGCATGGCCCTTGGCAAGAAAAAAACGAGCATTAGCTTGGTTTTCCTTATGCTTTTTTCAGCATTTTCAATGCTAGCATATGTACCGAGTGCGGCTGCTGTCGAACAAATTGACCTTGCTATTGTGTCTGGCCAGGCCCCTGTGGAAGATCGCTTTTACTCTGCATTCGATCCCATAACGTTCACGGCGGAAATCGAAAATCAGGCTTTAAGCCCTCTTACAAACACTCGAACGTTGAAATGGTACGTCTGTGATGGGCTTCGAACTGCAGTTTCATGCATTTCAAATAACATCGAGGATGGAGGAATGAACATTAACGGATTACTCAGTGGAGAAACTGCAAACTTCTCTGACACGAACAGATGGTTCCCCTCAGGCGCTAGTGGTGCCTTTACGGTCGTTTTCAAATTCGATTATGCCGATGTTGACACAAGCGATGATATTCTTTCATACAACATCAATCTTACATCTGAGTTCAGTGATATTGCCGTGGATAACGAACAAGACCCTCGAGATACTCTCTCAGCCCTACACACCTACAACGGTGAAGTGGTATTGAACACAGAAGTCGAGTACGAGATGGACATTTATGGCATAGCGAACACCTGCGGAAGTTGCAACCTTGTTGCAAACATCGGATGGAACCTCATGACGCTCGACGGAACCCTCGTCAATAATGCGACCCGTAGCGTTACGAACCTTCCCGCAGGAGGATACGAACAACCATTCACAACGGCCTTACCGGCATTAAATCATTCAATACCTGGCAGATTCATCTTTGAATTCGGACTCATGAGCAGTTCCGGCGATTTTGAGGGAGATCTCAATTCATTCAACGACCTTACACAAATCGAAATTGTCCTAGACAATACACTCGACCTAAGGATTGCAAGTATGTATCCATCCCATGACCAATCATCACCATCCTATTATTACGGAGAAGATATGATTTCTGCTAAGATAGAAAACACTGGAAATTTCACAATCATAGATACCGTAGTTACCTTCGAGATGTTTGATGCTCAAGGTGAATCAGAACACATTGAGATGTGCGACATCGACACACTAGGCCCATCAGAGTTCACCACATGTACATTTGATATCGTAGAAACTGGAGATGGAAAGGAACTACGAGTCTACATGCCAACCTCATTTGATGGCCGTGCAGATACAGCTCCTTCAGACAATACCCTGATTGAATATGCCGATATAACTGCGGGCGGAATTGATCCTGCAATCGGACTCAATACAGTATCCGGTATATTCACTACTGCAGATACAATCGAACTCAGTGCACAAACCAGCAACATTGCAGCAAACCCTCTCAATTACACATGGACGCTTGATACTGTTATTCAACTCGGGCATGGGCAATTCTTAAGTGTCGAGGCATCAACATTCCCCTTAAAATCCTACATTGTCGGACTATCAGTCACAGACGCTCTTGGAAATACTGAAGAAGTTTTCAGGACAATACAGCTTATTGACGAAGTCGTCATTGAAGAAGAACCCCTCATGACCGGTTCAATTGTTTCTCTCGATAAAGCCGAATTCTCATACAATTATTTCTTGCCACTACAAGGCTCTGAGTACAATATTGCCGGAGGCAAGGAGCCACTGATGATTCTCGAACTTAAGGCCATGAAACTCGAGGACAGCACTCAACCTGCAGACATTCAGTCAATGGAGTTGACAGTCAATTTATCGGCGCTTTTACCAGATATGATTCCATTCGAGTCTGTAGAAATCTTAGAACTACCAGATTTAGCCGATACGTATTGGGATTACCTTGAAACGCCAAACTATTACACGTTTGATGAAATCCAAAACATTTCTTTAAACTTGGGTAGCAACACAAATCTTCTCTTTATCGGGTCACTACCAGAAGCTGATGTTTCAGCGAATAACACTGAATACAAGCAATTGCAAGGCGGCGCTATCGAATTGTCTTGGGCGGCAGAAGGCGATGTATCCAACCCATATCTAGGGGGCTGGAGAATCTACAAACTCCCAGTAGCAGAAACCGGAGGGACAGTATTCCCTAACCCTGATGAAGAAGACAGTCAAAGCCTGTGGACTCAACTTATTGATGAGCGGTTTGTAGAGATGGTATCCATTTCAACAGAGAGTTGGGTCGATCCCGAACCACTCCCCTCAGGAACATGTGCTTCCTATGCCCTCATCCCTTCAAATCGTGCAAGCGTGCCTGATTTGTCTCGAATTAATGTGTTCATGAATGCAGAAGGGAACTCCATGTTGTGTGGAGATGCAATCGCACCCTCAAGCGCGGTCTCTTCATTCACCCATTCCTACAGATTTACGAATTCAACAACTTGTTTTGATCTTCAACTAAGTTGGAATTCTTGCTATGAACTAAACCTTACTTGGACATGGCCACAAAATGAAGTCGATGGGGAAGTTACATGGAATCTGTATCGCCTTGACACACGGCCTAATCAACTTGAACTGAGATATGTGAATCCTATTACAACCGGGTTAAGTGGAATTCAGGGAGAAACTGGTACATTCAATCAATCTGGCTTGGAAGCAGATGGCATACGCCCAGATAGGACATACTTCTATGTCCTTACACCTGTTGATGGGCGAGGTAATGCGATGACTCTTGCAGAATACCCCAGTGAGAACACAGAGCGTGTGGAAATTGAGAACCAATGGTGGGATTACAACCAACACATCATTCCAGAAGAACCGGAACCACCAGAACCGCCTCTTGGAATCGATTGGCTTGGAGATTTAGAAGATTCAATGGAAGTCAAAGAATTCCAATATGCTGGCATCGGAGCATTGGTTCTCGTTGTTTTGAATTCATTACTCATCCCAATGATGATCAAGCGTAGAAGAAGACTCAAGCGCGTCATAGCTGCTCGAAACCGTCGAGTGGGTACTGCTAATATGGCGGAAGAGTTCGAAGATTTCTTCGACTGAGAACTCTAGATTTCAGTGAATTACCAACCGTCATATTCATGGCGGAAAGGTAGGTGGCTTGCTTTACTGCGGTGATCGCATAGCCTGGCCATTGCGCTGGATTGCTAATCCAGTGGGTTTTACCCTCGGGAGTTCGAATCTCCCTCACCGCGCCACATTCTTAACCTAATGGACCGAGTATTCCAAGCCATTCTGGCGGTATAAATGAGATGATAACGAGGGACAAAAACATGTATCCCAAATAAAACAAAGAACGGAAGAAACTCTTGGCAGCTTTTGGCATTCTTCCGTTTTCATCCAACGGCTCATCGATATCAATCCCCCATACAGAGGCTGCGTACCAAAAGGTGAGACCTCCTGCTACAAATGACCACAGCAAAGGGAGTCCTGAGTTCGGCCAAAAGCATGGGACTGAGCCAAGCAACAACAAACCCACACAATAGAATTTAGATTCTGTAACAGTCCTTTTTGCTCCTTTTACTTCATTCATCATCGGAACATTGGCTTTGGCATATTCTCCCGAACGGTATAGGGCAAGGGCCCAGAAGTGGGGTGGTGTCCAGAAGAAAATAAGAGCAAAAAGCATCCATGGGATAGGTGATCCCAAATCTAAAGGATTCATTGAATCAATGGAGGCTGCTGCTGCCCCAGCCCATCCAATCAATGGTGGAGTCGCTCCTGCAGCCCCTCCAATGACGATGTTCTGTGGCGTTCTTCTCTTCAGCCACATAGTATAGATGAACACGTAGAACAATACTGAAAAGAAAGACCAAAAAGCTGCTTTCCAGTGAAGTAAGAAGAACAATGAAGATCCTAAGACGGAGATTGTAACTCCAAACAAAAGAACAGTGTTAGGTTTTAGGTGCCCTTGTGGCAAAGGCCGATGTTGTGTTCGACGCATCTTCGTATCTATGTCTCGATCGTACCACATGTTGATGGCATTTGAACCCCCTGCGCTTAATGTGCCCCCTATGACGGTGATCAAAGAGGTCCAGGCTGTGTCGAGCCATGTTCGTTCAATATCGATCAAATCATATCGAGCAAGGGAATCATGCACGAGAATTGCGCAGATAGCGGTGATTTGTAGAAGGACAATGACTCTTAACTTCATCAGTTTGATGAAAAGAGAAAACATCGAAGGGGAATCCTCGGTTTGTTCCATCATTCTTCCTCAGTTTCATCGGATTGTTTGAGATAAGCGAGTCTCAGCATCATCAGAGTTGTTGCTGCAGCAATGAAGGAGGCGACACCGAAGATAAGGTGGAGAAGAGAAAAGGATTCTGGAAATTCGTCTGCATCTGCAAAAACAATGTACATACCTCCAACGAAAACATTCAAAATCCACAGCCCAGTAACGGTTTCAGCTGCTTTTGAAAAGCCTTCGCCTTCATTAAAATCTCTTGAATCGACACGTACTCGAGCCGCACTTAAAATTAAAACGACACCCACGACTCCAGCACCAAATCGATGAAGCATTTGGACAAGTATACCTGGTTCACCATCAATGCTCGGAAGGAAGGAACCTTGACACTGTGGCCACCCGTTCGGGAAACCTATTGAGCAGCCTTGATTGTATTGACCACCTGCTGTACTTGAGACCCATGCACCCAGAATTAAGAGAATGAATACTGAACTCGTAATTCCAATGAAACGTTTCTTTTGCTTGTCAAGGAAAGCGCTTGAAGCCTTGAGGAATTTCCAGTCACTACCCTCGGTAACTCGCATGGCCATGTACTGCCAAACCAAGAGTGATGTGAAGATACTCGCCAGAGAAAGGTGGAGGGCAACAGTCCAATCCGCGTTATCAAATCGGACAGTTACTGCACCGGCTATGGCTTGTACGACAAGTAAAATTGCAGAAGCAATGGTAAGATTTCTCAATCCCTTTCCGTAGGTTTTTTTCTTTCTATGAGCCATAAAAACGTTCAACAGGATTGGAACTGCGATAATCCCGACGAGCATTCGATGGAACCATTCAACAAAAATTTCGAAAATAGTATAGCGGTGCTCGGGACCTCTGCTGTCAATCTGATCTGGGTTATCATCCCAATATGCAGTTTGTTCTGCTTCATCGACTGCAAAGCCCCAAGTCCCAAAACACTGAGGCCAGTCAGGGCAAGACTCACCTGCATCGTTTATACGAATAGTCCCTCCAACGACGATGATGAGTATGGCCATCGCAGTAAGGACAAGCGGCAGAGTGGAAGGGCGCTTCCACCAAGGTTGGTCCATAGTTGTCCGTGAAGGCGGCCCTCTTTTAACAAGACCCTGTGTCCAAGAACCATCATGAGA
>CAXAHE010000051.1:0-11398 GCA_963968475.1 uncultured Candidatus Poseidoniales archaeon
CCTTGTCCTTGTCCTTGTCCTTGGTCGTCGGATTCGCCGCCACCTTCAGTGTCGCCATTACCAGATCCGGCCTGAGACTCCTGGAAGTCTGGGTCGTATGCGTCTGGTATGCCGTCACCGTCAGAGTCGGAGTATTCTCCGTCGTTAGGGTCGGTCGGGAACGAATCGACGTTGTCGGCTTTTCCGTCACCGTCGGTATCGGCATTGTTTGGGTTTGTACCCATTTGGTACTCTTGTGCGTTGGTTAAACCATCGTTGTCAGAGTCCGCATTGCCGTCACCGCCGTTGGTTGGGTTGAGGCCATTGCTGACCTCCCATCCATCAGGTAGTCCGTCGCCATCGCTGTCCGCGTTGTTCATGTTTGTACCTTCAGCTTGTTCCTCGGCGTTGGTTAAACCATCGCCGTCCCAGTCTGCACCACCATCATTGGGGTCCAAAGGGTCGGATCCATCACCGCTTACAGCAGATGCTGCTGATAGAGCGAGAAGGAAAGCCAAAAGCATGCTCATTGTCTTTGTCTTCGTTTTCGTGTTCATAATTTTTCACTTCCATTTTTTGTTGTGTTTTACACAGAGAACCCGCTGTTCTCTCTTTCTGAGTAGATCAAATCACTTGGGAGCTGATTAACTTCAGGAGAGATGCAAGGCTTTCGCATTTCTTGTAGGCTTGGGGAGGTGAGAGAAGCATGGCTGTTTGCCCAACGAAGCGATTTATCTTCGTCGCAGTGTGTCACTTGTACTTCTCTTTGATTGTTCGGTTTGTCCTCCAAATTCATCGCTTTTCACGGGTATTTCTTAGGGAACCCAACGTTCCCTCTGCCTATTCACTACTGCCGAGACTATATGAAACCAACGTCCAATGGTTCAATCACGAGATGGGGGGAGAAGAAGTGCTGCTGGATGTGAAAGCACATACCTTTCAATACTCTCGGCAAGTTTTGCATTTTCAATGCGATGGACACGTTCAACGCCGTTACCTGTTGCCTTTGCGAAAAGATCTGCCTTGTTGTCCTTTGCAAGACGTGCCAGGGCGATTTTCGCTGCTCGAATAACATTGGATCCTTTCAAACGCACTTCACCAGAGCCAAGTCCTAGGCGGTTTACTAGACGCCCTTGATACTCTCCTTTTTCGCCACCCATAGCGATCATACCCATTATGATGAATTGATTTCGAATGGTCGCATCCCACTGGTTGTAATCCGTTGGAAATCGCTCATCCAACGCTTCAAGTAAGTCTTTTGTAGAACCGCTGTACATCTTTATGTCAAATGCATCATCTTCTATGCGCTTTGTAATATGGGCATCCTTAGGAATAATATCTGTGAACGGAGTCCACATCATATCGATGTTTAACCACTCATTCAAAGAATTCGCAAAGAAGGGGTCTGAACCTCGCCAATTCAGCGTACTACGCTGTATTAATTCGGGCGCAATCTCAGCGAATGAATCTGGATCTTGTTGGCTAACAGCCTTTAGAGCCTCTAGATAGCGTTCTATGCGTTTCTTAACTTCAGTTTTACTGGGAGAATTACTTTGCATTGTATCAACCTCGTGAATCAAATATAATAAGAATCGTTCTTGTTTCTTTCGGAGAATTGATTCTTCATATCATCTCAAACAGAATATCTTTCAGTCAACCGTTTGTAAAGATTCAATATTTTTTTACAATGTTTTAACAATTACAAGATTTTCATCATTGAACGATGCAGCCCTACATTTGGGATTGAGTACGGTTGATCGATGACGGTCCAACCTGCTGCTTGATAAAACAGGATTGCTTCTTCCCTAGCTTGCAATAATCCAATCGTTGCGTTAAAGCTCGTCTTTGCTTCCGCCTCAAGTGCTTCTAAGACCATGGCTGCAAATCCCTTTCGACGAGATGTTTGAAGCGTTCCCATTTGACGGATTTGTATTGCAGGTCGGTTTCCATGTTCCAGTAACGGGCTGAAGGCAGGGGTTTTCGGGCCACTTGCGCCAGGAAAATCTGATTGTGAACCGTCGCTCTCATGTGGAATGAGATGTGCCCTTCCCACACATACTACGTCTCCATGTACGTCTTCCACATATGCATGTATTGCATCTGAATCGTCTGCGAGCACTTCTGCCCCTCGATTAAAGCCAAGCGGTTGTCTCAATATCGCATATCGACATTGGTAATATGCTTCGGAAGGCAACCAACCGGGACCTTTCACATGGACCATGTTGGTTGGAGCTCATAATTCATCATAAGTGTGTTTGGTGAGACGCGTTGAAATACAACTTCTTGCTGGAACGGTTGCTGCACGGATGTCGGAGCGGTTACGTCGGGGATTGCAAATCCTCTTACCTGGGTTCAAATCCCAGTCCGTGCTCCATCTGTAAAAGAGCGCTCTCTACCCAAATTTACGCGCAGTCTTGATATTCAATGGCTGGTTCGTTGGAGTGTTGAATAGCCCTATTCATCGAGTGAGGAATCAATTTGCCAAATCTAAATTCTGCGTTTTCTCAAATCGGAAGAGGGTTTGCTGCATTCATGACGCCCCCGTCCCCTGATGTAATCCGGTTTACTGTTGGGCAGCCAGATTTTGACACACCTACTCCCGTCGTTGATGCGGCTATTGCTTCACTCAAGAGAGGGGAAACGACCTACACGAGATCTCAAGGGAGTGAAACACTTTGTCAAGCCGTTTCTCTGCACTTATCTAAATTTGAGATAAATATTGATTCGAATGATGTTGTCATCGCACCTGGTTGTAAGCAAGCGCTGCTCTACTCCATGATGGCAGTGATTGAACCTGGAGACGAGGTACTTCTCTTAGCCCCGGCATGGCCATCATATGATGGAATGGTGAAACTACTCGGAGGAGTGCCTATTCACGTCCCAGTCCAACGGCCAGACTATCATCCTGATATTGAAGCATTAAGAAATGCTGTTACTCCAAAGACGAAGGCTATTATCATCAACTCTCCGAATAATCCTACAGGAGCCGTATACACTTCTAGTGAAATTAAACAAATTGTAGAGTTAGCCGTTGATTCGGATCTATGGATTTTGGACGATATGATCTACTCAACCCTTGTATGGGAAGGACATAGTTACACTTCTCCAAATTCATTCGATGGAGGGGCGGAACGAACCCTAACAATCGGAGGATGGTCCAAGGGATGGGCCATGACTGGTTGGCGGCTTGGTTGGGTTGCGGGGCCGTCGGAAGCAATGGAGGCTGTGAAGACCTGCCAGACATCATCAGCTACACACGTTGCCACCTTCCTTATGCCTGCAGCAGAAGTTGCGCTAACCCTCGATGAAGAAATATCAGCAATGGGGGATTCGTTTGCTGAGCGACGATTATTGTTCCATGAAGGGGTAGATTCACTTCCTGGAATTGCAGCGCCAATGCCTGAAGGGGCGTTCTACATCCTTGCAGATGTAAGTGGTACTGGGATGAACGATATTGAATTTGCAACAAGAGCATTACATGAAGCCAAAGTGCAAGTTATTCCAGGCTCCCTGATGATCGGAGGAGATAATTTAGTTCGAATGTCTTATGCTACTTCTTTAGAAGATCTTGAGGAAGGAATTCGCCGGTTAAGAACTTGGTTGAATGAAATAATTTAGTTTGCTTACGGTTATATGCAATATGCATATTTAATCAGAGGTTATCTTATACAACTTACCATTCGAACCAAATACCGCGAAGTACAAATCTCCGTTTGGATGGAATGCTATAGGAAGAGGCGTCCCCACATCACTCGCAAAAACGCTTGTTGAACTCTTGACTTCTCCACTTGAAGCGTCTAAATCTATCTGAACAATTTCGTGTCCTTGGGGCAAAATAGTGTTCCAAGAACCGTATACCGTTGCATAGACAGTTGTATTATCGCCTGGAAGAGAGGATGTGTCAGGTCGCAATGCTAAGCCATTCATTGAGGTATGTGGCGTCCAACGGGCTATTGGAGCAATACTTCCAGCAGGGATTGGAGTGGAGGGGGAGTCTTCTGGCCAACCATAGAAGCCATTATCTTCAAGCAAATTCAATTCTTCGTCTGGGTGGTCCCCTTCCCAATCTCTCCCATTGTCTGTGAATACATACCCAATTGCAGGTACCCAGACGCCATCAAAGGAATTGCGCACGCCACTTGCTAGAATTCCATGCTCTCCTGTAGATCCGTTCACCCACAATAACGCCCCGTTTCTAGAGTCGTCTTCATCGCAAACGTTGCATGTCGAACCACTATGCCAAATCAGTGTACCGTTTGGAAGGACATTCACTGCATTTGTTTGGTGATTACCTGTCGGGATTCCGGAAACTAATGTAGTCTTATTCGTTATATTTTCAAGTCCAATATGGTCAAAACGAACCAACTCCCCTGCTTCGCTTACAAAGAGGTAATCCGGTGTGATAGCTATATCATGGGGCTTATTCAATCCTGAAAGAAGTGTTGTTCGGTTCAATTCTGCATCAAGCAACAGTATTCTTCCTTCATCTCGATCGCAAATAATCAGTGCATCTTCATCATACCATTCAATACAGGTTGGACCACCAAGGTCTGTAGCAACAACCTCGATTGAAAAACCATCTGGAACTTCTGGTTCCATGAACGATGTATAGGGATAAATCTGCCTTGCAATAAGCAGAGTTAGAATCATCAGAAGGAATGGGAAAACGTTTCGGATCATCCACATTCCTCACGTTATGACTTCGATATTCTCAACTTTTACTCCAGTTGTTTCGAACAGGATGGTTACTTCAAGTGAACATGTGCTTGAACAGATGTCAACTCCATTTTCAATCAAAGTAATCGATTCCGTTGCATTCCAATGAGACAATGTGTCATCATCAGATTCGATTAAACAGGGAGAAGGAACCACCAAATTTGGATTGTTCAATGCCGGATATTCTGTTTTATTAAGGGCAGAAATAAGCATTGTTGGGAATCGGCTTTCATCGTCATCGTTGTAATATGACAGGAACTGAAGCTTGTAGGTGGTATCGTCTTGGACAATCAAGTATGTGCCTTGATTTGGGTCGACTCTATGAACCGCTAGATCGTATGTGTACCATTCGATTCGCTCATTGGTTTCGTTTGACCAAGATGAAGAATTAGCAGAAGTTATTTCCCCAATGTTTTGGCCTTCAACAAAAGCCCATTGAGTTCCTTCCGAGAAGAAAATATCTGTCTTTGAAAACTTCATCGTATGCTCTGATGCATTCGTTTCTTGTTGATTTGGTAAATCAAAGTAAGTGAATGTATCTCCTGTTGCATCAACCACTGTCGTGAAGGTCGAACCATCCGCTCCAAGTGTTGACTTGACTTTGCCGTCATTCAAATCTTCAGCCGATTGGCTTCCAAAGGAGCACGTGTACTCTTGCTCGTTCGCAGTGATTTCAATTTGGACAGAGGACCAAGCGAGATCTTCGCCCCCCTCGGCAAACGACAGAGATACGAGCTCGTCCGTAGAGCCATTGGATAGGCTACTACTAGGATCAGAGACAAGAACTCTGTTGTTTGTACCGAGAGGGGACTCATAGGAGACCACGAGAAAGGTCCACGCTACGCCTACAAAAAGCAGCACTACGGCTGTTACAGAGACCCAACGCTTCCATTTCAACATGTCACTTCATCACAGGCTACGACGACGGCCCATGAAAAGGATTGCACCTAGCGCCGCTAGAACCATAGTTGAAGCCATGAAGCCGGGTGTGTTTTCATCATCGTCATCAGATGTTGGTTCTACACCGCCATCACCGACAACAACTTCTCCGAACATGTTCATCGAGATGTGTGGTTCACATGCATAGTAGAATGTCTGGTTCTCTGTGAAGGTTTGATGGAATGCAACCGTTGTTGCTGCTGCGCCCGAGGTTACACCGTTTGCTACAAAAGTTGTGGATTGGAATCCGTCAACTTGCTTGACGTTGTGTCCCATAGCTGCGTCGGTCCATGACCAACAGACTGTTTGTCCGTTTTCGATATTGGTGACTGATGGCGTGAATCCATACCCATCTGCTGTTAGGCCAATGGTTACTGCGCAATCAATTCCTTCGAATGGATCTGGTGTCACATCTGCAGGAGGCATGAGGACTTGATCAATAACGTGGATGACACCGTTTGATGCTGGTACATCTGCAAGTGTTACGTTAGCCATTGCGGTTCCAACCATGACTGCCCCATTGGCAACATGGATTGTTAAGTCATCGCCGTTTGCGGCACTAACTGTCGTCATACCTTCTGCAAGGTCTGTGGACATGGTTGTTCCAGCAACAACGTGGTAAAGCAGGATGTCAGTAAGTACTGCAATTTCTTCAGGTGTATCGAATGAATCGAGATCGATACCTGCTGCAGCAAACGCATCATCACTTGGTGCGAATACTGTGTATTCTGTGTCACCGCTGAGTGTGGTTACCAAGTCAGCAGCAGTTAGAGCTGCGACAAGAGAAGTGTGAATTGTTGTTGCTCCAGCAGTCATGGCGAGGTTCACTGCAGGCGTCCACATGTAAGCACCGCATTCTGCTGCACTGATGTCAGAAACTGCGTGAGTTACTGTGTTGTAGCAGCCGGTAATTGTTTGGCCGCCCATTGTGTAGTCTTCGACGTACATGTAGGAGTTACAAATGAGGTTTGTAGCACCTGGAACAATTGTGTGAGAGACCATGTTGTAGCAAATATCGCCTGCAGGTGGCATCAGTACTTTGTCAATCACGTGGATGATTCCGTTTGATGTTTGTACATCTGCACCGGTTACAGTTGCGTCTCCGATGGTTACGCTACCATCGGTGCCAACAGCGAAAGTTGCCTTGTCGCCGTTGACCATTGTCACTGCAAGTCCATCAGTTACCGCAGAGGCTGGCACTGCTCCTGCGTATACGTGATACAGTAGGATGTCCGCTAGTGTTGCGTTTTCCTCATCGGTATCGAAGGTTGTTAGATCGATACCTGCATCAGTGAATGCTTGGTCTGTTGGGGCAAAGACGGTGAATGGTCCTTCGCCCTGAAGGGTGGTAACCAGATTGGCTTGGCTTAGTGCTGCAACCAATGCAGTGTGAACTCCTGTTGATTGTGCTGTTGTCGGAATATCATCGAGAACTGGGTCTGCAGGTGGCATCAATACTTTGTCGATGACGTGGATAACACCGTTTGAAGATTCAACATCTGCCGTTGTTACAACTGCATCGTTGACCTTGACTTCAGTGGCACTAACAGTGAAGGTGAGTGTGTCTTGGTTGAGAGCTGATGCTTCCATTCCGTCAGTCAAATCAGTAGACATGACCTTTCCTGAGACGACGTGATATGTGAGAATGTCAACGAGGGTAGCATTTTCTTCATCTGTATCGAATGTTGTTAAATCGATTCCAGCATCGGCAAATGCTTGGTCTGTTGGAGCAAAGACCGTGAATGGACCGTCTCCTTGCAGAGTCGTTACCAAATCTGCTTGTGCTAAGGCGGCGACCAAAGAGTCATGGACTCCAGTTGCAGCAGCGTTGGTTGGTATATCGTCGGTTGCATCCGCAGTTACAGAAAACGGTAGACTGGATACAAGTAGGCAGGCAATTAGGGTGTACACGATTGATTTACGCATTGTGCCATAACGTCACTGAAGAGTTTATAATAGCCTGTATTTAGATAGGAAACGCATTCAAATCAAAAGGGTGAACGGTAATCTTCCACGTCTTGTGCAATTCTCAACAATTGGTTGTATTTTGCAACTCTATCAGAACGAGCGGGAGCCCCTGTCTTGATTTGGCCAGCTCTTGTTCCAACTGCTAAATCGGCGATTGTCGTATCTTCAGTTTCTCCACTTCGATGAGATACTACGTTGCGATAGCCATTGGATGTTGCGAGCTCCATAGCCTCTAGAGTCTCTGTGACTGTACCAACTTGATTTACCTTGACAAGCATTGCATTCGCAGCACCGATTTCAATGCCCTGTGCAAGTCGTTCAGATTGTGTAACGAACAGATCATCTCCCACGATTTGGACTCTGTGGCCTTCTTGTTTCGTCAAAGCAGTCCATCCAGCCCAGTCGTTTTCACCTAGACCGTCTTCAATGGAAAGAATAGGGTAGGCATCGAGCCATTCCCCGTACATATCAGCCATCTGGTTTGCAGAGAGAACCTTTCCATCCATGTGGTACCCGTCATCTTTCAAGAATTCTGTTGCTGCAACGTCAAGCGCAATTCCAACATCATCTGTTGTATATCCTGCGCCTTCAATTGCTCGAACCATATACTTCAGCCCGTCTTCATTTGTAGGGAGATTTGGAGCAAAACCTCCTTCATCACCAACACCGCCAAGCAATCCATCTGCTTTCAATTCGCTTTTCAGTTGGTGATAAATTTCAACTCCTGCGCGTAGGCCTTCCCCAAATGTGTCAAAGCCATGGGGCATGACCATGAATTCTTGAACATCAACATTTGAGGCTGCGTGAGCCCCTCCGTTGAGGATATTGAGCATTGGAACAGGCATTTGACCACCTGCAACACCACCAATGTACTTCCATAGAGGAAGTTCATGACAAGCGGCTCCGGCATGGAGGCATGCAAGAGATGCACCGAGCATTGAGTTCGCACCAAGTGTAGATTTGTTTTGTGTTCCATCGAGTTCAATCATCACTTCATCGATGATTCTTTGCTCATCAACAGGCATTCCAACCAGCGCCTCTGCGATTTGTTGGCGAACGTTTTCTACAGCGATATCAACGCCTTTTCCAAGCCACTTCTTTGGATCATTGTCTCGCATTTCAAGAGATTCATGTTGTCCTGTGGATGCACCAGAGGGGACCATTGCTCGGCCCATCAAGCGCCCATCAACATAACAATCAACTTCAATCGTAGGGTTACCTCGGCTATCGAGGACCATTCGGGCATCTAATCCAGAGATATAGTCGGACATTGCTCTCAAACCTCCCAGTTCTCCGCGCTCTTTGAATCAAACGGGTCTTCAATTTCTAACTATATTCCGTTTTGTAAAATCTAAAATTGTTGTTTTTTGTTAAAAAAAAAGCGTGTTTTTACTTTTTCAGGCGTGAAAAGGTTTGATATACCGATATGTGGAGGGGTTGGCATGCCCAGAGTAGCAGAAATTGACCGTGCCATCCTCGCCCAACTACGAAAGAACGGAAGAATGTCGTTTGTCGATCTCGCAAGAGAAGTCAGCGCGAGTGAGCGAACCGTACGTACGCACATTCGAGCAATGGAAGAAAACGGCACGATCAGAGGCTACACTGTACGAGAAAGTGGAATCGGATTGACTGCACTTGTTCGCATCAAGGTCTCACCAGGGGCTGAAATCGGATCATTCGCTTCAGAAGTTACTGGATGGGAAGGAATTGAAATCATCTACGAAGTTTCAGGAGAAGCCGATTTAGTCGCTCTTGTTCACGTTGATGACACCGTTGCTCTTCGACAATTGCTCGATAAGATGTGGATGGCAGCGCCAAATGAAATCGCTTCAACCACAACTGAACTTGTGCTTGAACAGTATTGAAAGGGAAATCAGTGGTTTAATCTCTGCCGGTTCCAAAGAATGATTAGAGTTCATTCGGAACTGGGGTCTGATCCATATGCAGGAACGCATAGACGGCCCACCATGTGACGATATCCCATGAATGGACAAGATTATTGATACCTGTCGAGTTATCTGTATCCATATATTCAATCATTGTTTCCATTGTATCGCATTCACGGTGATAACATGGATATCCATCTACCAGCCCATTCCAACCAAGTGTAGCGACTCCAATGTTTTGGAATGAGTCGTGATCGCTTCGAGCAGTTGGTGATTCGTAAATTGCCACTGTATCTTCGTAAATGTCGCCCCATAACGGACTTTCCCCGCCTTCGAGCCAAGCTTCTCTTCCACGATCTATTTCATTTCCGAGATCGAGTGCATCCGCACCTATCCATTCTGCTAAATGATACATTCCAGCCTGGTCGATAACGTCTCCAGTGCCATCTGGACCTAGGTAAACTGAGAGTGCGTAATCTCCGGGGTAGTTGACACCGGCCATATCCAAATTTAGATAATTGCTCACAGTGATACCATCTGGTAAATCGTTGGCAAACGAGCGTGACCCCCAAAGCCCCTCTTCTTCGGAAGACCATAAGCAGAAGACCATGGTTCGTCGTGCATCAAATTCTGCAAGAACACTGGCAGTTGTCAAGACCATGCTCGAGCCAGCAGCGTTGTCATATGCGCCGTGTCTTGTGCCGTAGCCGGGAACACCAATTTGAGCACCCGGTGTGTAAGCCACCGGGGGCGCAATATCGAAATGAGCACCAAATATCAACCATTCATCAGGATAAACCGAGCCGATTTTGTAGCCGCAAATATTCACCGCCCAAGCGGTATTCGATTGGAATCTATGTACTTCGACAGAGTCTAAGCCGTAGCCTTGCATCACGCCTTCGAAATAGGTAATTGCGTGTTCATAAGAAGGATTTGCGTTCCCAATCCATCGATCGAGATAGCCAACTGCCCCGTCTGCACCGCACGTTGCACATGGAGTATCGTCGGTGATGAAGTCAACCCAGTCATAGACATCTCGCCCATTGACCCAACCATCGCTTGCACCTACACCGTTTTCCTCATTCAAATCAGCACGGAATGGTCGGCTTGTTTCCATAATCAAAGGAATTACGTCACCACCAGATGCGTTTCCTGTAACCAGCCAAGGCCAAAGTCCGCCTACATCTTGATTTTCGACTGCTTGAACAGTAGAGCCTCTGGATGGGTTTTCAAGCCATGTAACCCATGATTCATCTGCTTCTCGGATTGGCCAATCGACTCTGCCAAGAGCTCCAAGAAAGAAGACGATAGCGTCATTCCTTGGGGGGAGAAGAATGTTTACACTCAACTGTTCGCCAGAGTTCATGTCCAGTACAGTTCCGTTTTGAGCACGCATTGAGCCTGGATCCTGAACGAAGTAAGGGATGAATACGGCAAGGTCGGAGCTCGCATCCAGCGTTATAGTCTGCCACATTCCAGCCTCAAGCGAAGATGCTTCAACAACGGTTAACGATGATTCTTCAAGTGATTGAACTTTATCTTCACCAAAGCATCCTGAAAGAGGGGATAGAAGCATCAAAGAAACCAAGAGTATGGCTTGCATTGGAATACGCATGAAGATAGCCAAAGGCTTGACTGCTTTGAATTCAGCGGTAAAACGAGTAAATTCATTCATCACCAAGAGTTAAATGACGAAGGGGAGCCGAATGTTCATGGCTACTGTCCGTACGGACCAGAAGCAACGTGCCCTGATGCGCGCTGTTCCCGAGTCCTTTTCCAAAGCCCTTGCCAATTATTTTGGTTCAGGGCCAACGGATGTTGACCTTGCCAGAAAGCAACATGCGGCTTATGCTCAAGCATTGCTCGACAGTGGATTAGAGGTTACGATTCTCCCTGCAGATGAAAATCAC
>CAXAHE010000052.1:0-11148 GCA_963968475.1 uncultured Candidatus Poseidoniales archaeon
GGATCAAGAACTTCCTTCCAAGCATCCGGCATCCGTTGAGAATAGGTCTTTCGCTCCTCTTCTTCAGCAGCATCACGTATTTTTTGTTTGAGCGATTGCGATGAGATTGCAACAAATGTCCATGGTTGAAGATGCGCGCCACTGGGAGCGGTTCCCCCGCACATTATTGCCCGTTCAATCAATTCTTTTGGCACTTCTTTTGTCGAGAAATTGCGCGTAGTGCGCCGTTTCTGCATGAGGTGTAGCAATTCTTCTGAGTGCTGTTGCATCTCTTCGAGGGAAGACTCTTTCCATTCAAGTTCAATGAATCCCTGTTCGGTCATGAACTTTGCAGGGCGTGGACAGTTATGGTATTGTATCTCAATCGTTTGAAAATGCGTCTGGCTTGAAGACCCATCGCCACTCATCTTCTCGGTCATAATAGGCCATGATATCTGGGTGGTTAGCCATCTTCTGATGATATTCCAAAAGAAGGGGGTATGGTTGAATCATCGCTTTGTCGATTCCATCAAATTGTCCTGAGAACATCATGAACGTGTTGAGAAAAGCCTTCACATCTGCAAGAGATACGTCTTCTGTTCCTGCAATCCATCCTGTTTGTGAGTTCTCAAATAGGGTTTCAAGAACCTTAAGGCCAGCATCGATTTTTGCACCTGGTTCAAACAGTGCCTTTCGGGCTGCAATTTTCTCTTCCAAATCATCGATGTAGAACGTAGGGGTGAAGGAAGTTCTCCAACCATCAATGACATCGATGATCTCGTTAACCTTTCCTTGTGTATACAAATCGTCTGAATCAAGTCCAGCTAATGAAGCAGCATATCGCATAATAGCACCTGATTCAGCAATGGTTCCCTGAGGGGTTTTGAGAACCGGTAAAAAGCCCCATGGCAGTTCTCCCGCTTCTTTTAGTTCCTGATAACCGTCCCAATCGACAACTGTATTCTTCCACGGTTTCCCTGATAGTTCAAGGCAAAGGCGTGTAGGTTCTGCGTATCCAGGTGATTCGAAATAAATGACTTCATGCATAACCTAGGGTTTAGGAAGCAGTTCATCAAACTTCGTCATCTTCTGTATACCTATTCCGGACTCGAAGCCATCCTTCACTAAAGAACATCAAGGCGTAGAGAGAGGCGAGCCATAGATGGATGTGGTATGATATTTCCAACCAGTTTGCTGCGTCTTCCAGCGGATTTGCAAAGGCGATGAGAAGTGAAAGCCAAACAACCGTGCATCCATGAAGTATCCATCGGAATACTCCTAAGATTTGCTTTGAGTTCGCTCTCATTTCTGACATTTGGGAATCGGTTAAAATTGCTGTAATCCCTACAACTTTGTCAAGAGCGCTCCCTCCATTCCAACGGATTTTACCAAGACGGAATCTGTTGATGATATCGATAAGAGTAAACAGCGTAACCCAAACAACAACCACTTCAAGCAGTGGATCAAGTCCCATCAAATTCAAACTACCCCACGTTGACCAACTGAATATTGTCCATATCCAAGCAACGAGGAAGAGTTGAGCAAATCGGGCGAATTTTGAGAGTTTTCGTAAGAGGACAAGGTCGTGAGATAGAACCAATTCAAGTGTAATAAATAAGGCCACTGTGATCGTAATTATTCCACTGAAAGCAAGTCCCGTCCATCCGATATCGCCCGTTCTCCAAGCTTCAAGGAGAGCCACAAATGCCCAGCAAAGGGCAATTACGGATGCTCCGTTAACGGCAGCTTGCATCGTATAAAGAGGGTCTTTTCCATCTTTGAGAACAGATAAACCGCCCATCAAACGGACCTCAAATCCTGATTCATCGACCATTCCTTTGCCGGCTGCTGTCATTCCTCCAATCGCTTTTATTCTCGCTGATTCAACGAGACTTTCGGCTTCGGTATCTTCTTCTTTTGATGACCATTTTGACCCTCTGCTTGCTGCATGAGCGGCTCCAGATCCACGTCCTTTCCTTCCAGCAGATCTTGCTTTTGCCCAAGCGCGAACTTCTGGAGAGATAAGGTCCTCAACTTGGTCTTCATTCAAGGGTGAGCCGTGATCTGTGTACAACCAACGGCACTGAATTGGAACTGGAGCAGGGTCTACGTCAGGCGCAACCATTTGAAATTCGCCGGGGCCAAGTGTTGGTAATTGGGCAACAAGATCTTGATCGCCTCCACTTTCTTTGAGAAGATGTCGGACTTTTTCGACGTCTTGAGGTTGTGTAAATCTCCCAATGAATGTCGTATTTGCTTGGGCGAGAATTTTGTAATCAACGTCTGAGACATTTTGCGTTGCCAGAACACAAGCGACTCCATACTTCCTCGCTTGTTTGAAAATTAATTTGATGAGGTCTTTGGCAGGAGGGTTACGTGGATGGGGTGGAAGGTATGGTGCGACTTCATCCATGAAAAAGAGAAGTTTCAGTTCACCTTCTGCTGGTTGTTGTGTCAGCATCCAGTCATACAATTCCCGTGAGAGTTCTTGGACAAAATACTGCTTTTGTGCTTCGTCTTGAATGGTATTGAGATAAATGATATTGAGAGGTATCTTACCAGGGATTGTCGGTTCTGCAAACGCATCAATATCAATAGCAACACCGTTTGAGAACAAAAGTTGGTTGACTCCTGAAGAAAAAGCAGCTAATCTTCGAGCCAAGTCATTACGCGTTGTTTTGGGGAGGCGTTCTTCAAAATTAGCAAGTCGATGATCAAACATCACCTCGTCCCATGGAGGAACTTCTGGTTTTTCACCATCTTCATCTTCGATGAAACAGAGGGGATAGAGATGTTTTGTGAATTCATGATGCGGTTCTCGAACAACGCGTGCAAGCGATTGAAAATCTCCTACATCGAGGCCGCATCGAGTTCCTTCTACGAGAATTTCATAGAGAAATGGTTTGACGACTTTTCCTTGAGCCTTTTCAACATCATAGCCTGCTAAACTTGTGAAACCGGCTGCGACCATATCCCAAGCTGTAATCGCTTCCTCAGCGTCGAGATCTGCTGGAGGGGCCCGAAATGGGTCAATGCAAAGAGGCAGCCCTTTGCTCCGCAGAGGAGTCCATATACGAACTTCGCAATCTTCCATTAGTTTGCGCTTTCGCTCGATATCTCCGTCTTTCTCGTGAAGTTCCTCCTCATCGATGCCTAGGGCGAGCCTTGCCAAATCACCTTGTGGATCAATGATGAGGGCGGGAATACCTGCTAAAGCGGCTTCTTCAATCAGGGCTTTTGCCATAACCGTCTTTCCCGAACCCGTAGAACCGAGCATGGCGGCGTGACGGGCTAGGACTTGAGAGGGGATGTCGATAGGGTCTCCTGTATCTCTGCGGTGACCAAGAAACATGCCCTTCGGCTTGAATTTCTTCTTCACTTTTGCAGGTGTTTCTGGGTTGAGAATGTCTCCCACCAAGGAAGCAAGGTCAGAATCAGAGACGGGCTCATCTTCGGACACCATAACCGAGCAGAGACGGTTGGGGTCTTCAATTCAACGACGCGCAAGTGGTTCAAGGCGTATGCTCTTGAAGGTCCCAAGCCTCGCCGAGTCATGGCTGGACGCATTCCTCTCGCAAGGCCTTCTTGGACTGAAGACATGAGGGACGCTGCAATGAAGACTCTTGATTCTGGACAATGGGTAAAAGGCCCCAACGGGAGAGCATTTGCACAAGAGTTTGCTGAGTACTGCCATGTGTCTTACGCTGCACCATGCAACAGCGGCTCAGGGGCGTTAATTGCAGCATTAAGGTTACTCGATATTGGAATTGGGGACGAAGTGATCGTACCCTCCCTGACGTTCATTGCAACTGCGACATCCGTTTCGATGGTTGGAGCAACTCCTGTCTTTGCCGATGTTGATCCTGACTATTGGTGCCTTGATGTTGAAGATGTTCGAAAGCGCATCACTGAGAAGACAAAGGGCGTTATTGGCGTTCATCTCTTTGGGCAAACGTACGACCCAAGATTGATTGAACTCTGCAAAGAAAAACGAATCGGATTAATTGAAGATGCTGCACAAGCGCACGGGACTTCTGTAATCGTTGATGGGATAAGACGTATGGCTGGTTCGCTAGGAGACATCGCTTGCTTCTCTTTTTTCCCATCAAAAAATATGGCGGTTGGTGGCGAGGGGGGAATGATTACGACCAACGATGAAACGATTGGAAATCGTATGAGATCAATCATAAATCACGGTAGAGATGGAACACTGCAGTCGCAAGAAGTTGGAACAAACATGCGAATGTCGGAAGTGTTTGCAGCAATAGGAAGGAAGCAACTTGAACACCTCGACCAATGGTTAGAACTCCGTAGAAATACTGCTAAGCGGTATGATTATGCCATCGAGGAAAATCACTTCATCATAGCACCGTCAATGTTCCCTGATTCCGAACATGGATGGCACCAGTACTGTGTCAAAGTGGAGGACTCTGAACATTTCATAGCCTATATGACTGAGAACGATATCGATGCTCGAGTGTTCTATTCTACTCCATGTCATCAACATCCGGTGTATGCTACGCACCCACAGCACAACGAAACGCTCGGGATTACTGAATCAATTTGCAAACGATTAGTCGCCATACCGATTCACCACGGATTAACTGATGAAGAGCGAACAAGGGTCGTCTCTGCGCTTGAGAATTATTGTTGACCAATCATCTCAGCCAGAGCAGCATTCGACCACCCTTTGAGATGTGTTAGTTCAAGACCGACCCAATTTGGAATCGTCACGGTTTGATCCTCTCTTTCTAGTTCTACTTCTGCGATGACGAGGCCAGAAAGACTTCCTTCGAATTCATCAACTTCCCATAGCAATCCGTCTCCTCCGTTCCAGAGATATCGTGTTTTGATGACTGTGGGCAAGCCTTCGAGGTTTAACTGTTCATACAATTTTGAAGAAAGTTCCCATTCATACTCCATGGCGCTAGCTCCAATTCGCTTTCCTTTAGCAGTAAGAACTGCTTTGGATCCTGTCACATCAACCAAAGAACGAATTCGCCAGGTCGTGATTTCAGTAAAGTCTCGTTCATCTTTGATCAAGGTCTTGCCACGCCATGCTACTACTCCATTTTCATGGGTTACTTCGGATAAATAGTATTGTTGAATTTCGATGTGTTTGCCACCTTGCCAAGGCTTCTCTTTACGGGCATCGATAAGAAAACGCCGTTCAATCTCAACGTTTTCGTTCATGTTTACTCCAAGCGACCATAGCACATAATGGTGACCAAGTGTTGTCAAATCAATTTACCACGTCATTGATATGTGTCCGGCTGGAATTTCCTTGTGATGAGAGGTGTCTTCGTTGTTCGATTTCTTGCCTTTTTGGCCATCCTTTCAATTGTAGGAGGTGTTGTGTTTCTCGAGGAGGAAAGCGATACGGTAACATCTAGTGAGGAAATCACGCCTATGAGCGAACCACTCCCAGAGAATTCAGAAAGTGCAGAAAATGACGAATCTCAAGAGGCTGATGCGGCTTTTTTTGAGCCCAACAAATCTGAACAGGGCGATACAGAAACTGTTGATAATACGCTTCCATATGTCTTCTTTGGAATCGGAGGAGGGGTATTTACATCACTTATCTTTGGTTCGTTCTTGTTTGAATTTATTCGGATTTTATTCTTCTTGGCATTCCTTACCCCATTAATAGCAACCAAGGACAAAAAAGACGAGCGTACGCGAGGTCGAATCCTGGGGTTTGTTGAAGCGAATGCAGGTATCCATTTCTCGGCGCTGCGTGATGGTCTCGGGTTAGCTAACGGCGTAACAGCATACCATCTACGACTGTTGGAATTAGAGAATGCTGTCATTTCATGGAGAGACGGTAAGTTGAGAAGGTACGCTATCTCTACGATCTCTTCTCATGAAATCGATTCCATACGCCATCCAATTGTTGGAACTCGTTTGGCGATTCTAGAGATTCTACATCAATCGAAATCCTTAGGATTGACTGGTAAAGAGATTCAACAAAGGCTTGCGATCTCTCGACAATTATTATCGCATCATATGAGGTCTTTACGAAATTTAAATTTCGTTGTAAAGGATGGTTCATCTCGGAAATCTCCATGGAAATTATCGATAGATGGCTTGAAGGAATTGGACGGGATTCAAAATAATGCTGCCTTTTCGTAAAATCAACGTACCAACTCCTTCATATTACGATGATATATCGAAGAACCATGAACGCAAAGAAATTTGTTGCTTTTGGCGTCCTTACCATGATGGTCATGTCAGGATGTTTAGGAGCAGTTGACGAGGAATTTGTTCTCTCTAAATTACCAGAAGACTGGACTTTGAAAACAGAACGAATCATTGCAACCCCGCAACTCGTTGAATACGATTCATGTGATTTGATGGAAATGGACCTCAAAGCAAGCATTGCTGAAGAATATCGAACCCAACTCTTGCAAGCCGTTGAAGAAGTGTACAATTACAGAGGCTGGGGTGATGGCATGGTCGCTGAATCTGCCATGGATGATGCGGGGAGTGATTCTGCTGGAACCTCGACAAAGCGTGTCGAAGGAGAAGATTTCAGTGGAACCAACAACCAAGAACAAGGGGTGGACGAAGCAGATTTCATCAAAACAGATGGATATTATATCTATGTCTTGCAAGGAAGCACGCTCTCCATACTCACTATTCCTGAGTTTGGAGAAATTGAATTCACATCAAATGTGACTATCGAGGGTAGGCCGATTTCAATGATGCTCGATGGCGATAGTTTGATTGTTTTGTCAAGTTACTCACCCTGGAACACTGACCAAGATGATGAGTTGTACAAACTATTGCAATGGGGTGATGGCTACAATTCCTGGCGTTCTTCATCGATGACTAAATTCACAACCTATGATATTTCGAATCGTTCCGAACCAGAAGTAGTTCAGGAATTGTATCTTGAAGGATACAGCGTAGACGCCAGAGAGATTGATGGCTCAATCAGAGCAGTTACTCACTCCTGGCTCGACGTCCCTGGATTAACAAATTGGCTCAACATGCCAAGCGAATATTGGGATTTGGATTATCAAGACGAAGATAATCGGAGAGCGTTTCGAGAATCTGTTGCTTACGAAACGATTGTTGAAAACGCTAAAGCGCTTGATTCACTCGATTTAAAAGACCTTATTCCTAAAATTTACGAAAAGAGAGATGGAGCCATTATTGAACATGATATGCGTTCTGAGGATTGTCAAAATTTTGCTAAGCCTCTCGATGGATTTAGTCGTGGATTTACCAACATCTTGTCGCTCGACCTCTTCTCAGATTCATTTTCATTTGAATCCGATCACATTCTAAGCAATCATCCGTTGGTTTATGCTTCGCAAGATGTATTGGTTTTGAGCGAGAGTTCATGGGACTGGTGGTGGTTCTGGGGGCAAGATGAGGTCATGGAAAAGACCAATATTCATACATTCGATATTTCTATTCCAGGAACCACAACTTACACTGGTTCAGGGCGAATCGATGGAACGATTCTTGATCAATTCAGCATCTCTGAACACCAAGGTGTTCTCAGAGTTGCCACAACTGTGGGGCAGTGGAACCGATGGTGGATGGATGACCCAGAACCAATGTCCTCCTCCATCATTACCCTTGTTCGTGGAGTAGATCCTGCAACAGACCAGCCAATACTGCAAGAGTATGGTCGGCTCGATGGTATTGCAGAAACAGAACGAATCTGGTCAGCTCGGTTTGTCGAAGACCGCGCTTATCTTGTTACTTTCAGAAACATCGACCCTCTGTGGACCATTGACTTGTCCAATCCAATGAGCCCTGCAATTCTTGGAGAATTGAAGGTGCCTGGTGTATCGACGTACATCCACCCAATTAACGAAGACATGTTACTCACAATCGGCATGGGGCCTGCTGGAGAAGACGGGTTAGGGCTGGATTGGTCGAATACTCGCCTCTCAACCTTTGATATCAGCAACATTACCGATCCAAAGGAAGCGTCTGTTCTCTCTCTTTCGCCTGTCGAGAACCCTGAGGAAGGCCAATGGTCATGGGCCTATTCAGAAGCAATGTATGAACACAAAGCCTTCCAATATTGGGGGCCAAAGGAGATGCTTGCTGTGCCTCTCTCAACATATCGATGGGTCGAGGATTCAAGGCACTATGAATACGTCTCTAAGGCGATTTTGGTGAATGTTAACGAAAGTACGGGGGATATGTTGATTCATGGTGAAATCAATCACTCTTCTCTCGTGAATTCTGATGAGAGTAATTATTGGTGGGGTGGTGAGCAAAATATCCGCCGCACAATTTTCATGGGTGATTTCATTTATGCAATCTCTGGAGCTGGAATTACGGTTCACAATCTTGATACCATGGAGCAGACAGATGTTGTGGCTTTTGACATTGAAATGCCAGAATATTCCATCGCTTATTGACCTCTGTGCCAATAAGCCAAACCTCAATTGCTGAATGGCTCAGCAACTAATGTGTCACTACGCGTTGCTGTCGTCGGCTGTGGAAGATGGGGGTCTCACCATCTTACTGCACTAAGACGACTTCAAGAAAAACTCGACATTGAACATATTGTAGCGTGCGATAATGACAGGATGACAGTTCAATCTCTCCGAGAGGCGGGATATACTGTTCACGAAGATGCTGTCTCCCTTGTCAACGAACATCAATTAGATGCTGTCATTGTCGCAACTCCAAACAGCACACACTATTCTCTTGGGAAAATGTTTCTGGAACAAGAAGTACATGCATTGGTTGAAAAGCCACTTTCTGTACAGCATGATTCAGCTTCCTCGCTCGTGTCCATTTCTGTTGAGAAGGGGAAGGTTTTGAAAACTGGATTTTTGTTGAGATTCCATCCATGTGTCCAAGATCTTCATTCTCGAATTCGTTCGGGCGAACTTGGGGCTATTCAAAGAATTGAGTATAAGCGATTGTCAACAAGAGAAGGAGATCCTGATTCCAACTGTCTTGATTCTTTAGCGATTCATGGACTTGATATTGCTACATTATTGCTCAGTGAACAATCACCGATGGCTATTTCAAGCGTTGTTGGTGATGAAGGGCACGCAAAGCTTTGCCTTGAGTTTCCATATCAAGTTGAGGTCGAAATAGAAGTAGGGTGGAGGTGTAGGCAAAACGTTGCCGAATTCCGTCTTTACGGTTCAAATGGGATTGCTCTTGTTCGGTTAAATCAGCATAATTCGTATTCAATTATTCGTGATGGAAAAGAGGAGGTTGTATTGGTAGATAGAGAACAACCCCCGCTGGATGGCCAACTCATAGACTTCCTGACCTTCAATTCGAAGACCTCATCTGCTGCTTCAACCGGTTCTATACTTCGAACGATTGACTGCATTGAACAAGCACGTCTGGAATTGGCTTCACGGGGAGTTAAGGCTGCACGAGAATTGAAGAGATGATGCGGTTTGGAGTGGAACATGAGCCCAGAAAGAGTCATGCTTTGGCTTCTTGCAGGAGTTACTATTTCCTCAGTCGCAATATGGATTGTTCAAGACTCCGTCTTTGATGGAACAACTGCTTTTGCGGTTCTATCGTGCATCGTTGCAGCAATCTGGGGTGTTTCAAGATACGATTCTGTTGTCAAGTTCAGCGGGATGGGTAACGGGGGGATCCTCAACGTCCTCGCTTTTTCAGTTGTAACAGCAGGGCTTACCTACTGGTGCATAGCAATGTATGATTTCCCATTAGTCGGCTCAATTATTGGTAGCATTTGCACTATCGCATACGTTTGGTGGACTTTTGGAATGCTCGAACCCGGTAATCCTACGGCATAATCGGGCGAAGGGTCAAATGCCTCCATGATGGATTTCAGTTCATGGCGAAGCATGGCGAGCATCCAGAACTCCCTGACCATCTCGAGAATTTACTCGATACAGATGTTCACACTATTTTTCTAAAGGCGGATTGCCCCCCTCGTGTGAAGAGAGGAACAATTGGTCAGTTAGAGCTTGTAGAGATTGAAACTGAAGATGATTGGGATAACCTTCGTATCGAATCATTGCAAGAAGAACTTGGTTCAATTGTTGAGATGAATCAACATCGTAGTGATTGTTTCTTGGAAATTGATCGTAAGGGTTGCCGTGTTCTCCAACTTGGAGATTTACGAATTACGTGTGCAAGTCCACCGTTCTCAGATGCAAGAGAGATTACGCTCGTCCGCCCAGTTGCGAAATTATCTCTTTCCGAGTATAATCTTGATTCTAAAATCATTGAACGGCTTTCAGACCATCATCGAGGAGTATTCATCTGCGGGCGCCCGGGTTCAGGAAAAACAACTCTTGCTCAAGCAATAGCAGAATATCTTGACGAAGACATTGGCGCAATGGTCAAAACAATGGAAGCGCCTCGTGATTTACAACTCGCCGATAGGATCACGCAATACGCTCCTCTTGAGGGTGATTTAGAGAAAACTGCAGAAATTATTTTCCTCGTGAGACCGGATTTCGTTATCTTTGATGAAGTTCGGAGAGCCCGTGATTTCGAGATTTTTGCTGATGTCCGCCTTGCAGGGGTTGGTTTACTCGGAGTTACGCACGCAAACTCCGCACTCGAAGCGATTCAGCGACTCATTGGAAAGGTTGAGCTAGGGCTTGTTTCTCAGGTTCTCGATACTGTCCTTCACGTAGAAGCTGGAAGAATTCAACAGGTGCTTGAGTTGCGGATGACTGTAAAACCGCCCTCTGGGATGCAAGAAGAATTAGCACGGCCTGTTATCGAAGTCGTTGAGTTCCCGAGTGGTAATGTTACGCATGAAATGTTTGCATTTGGTTCTGAATTGGCCGTCGTTCCTGTAACCGAGAGGAATCAGCAACGTCCTGTTCAGCAACTTGCTCAGAAGCAATTGGTCCATACAATTCGTCAATGGGCTGGTGTTAATGTTCGCGTTCGTTTTACAAGCGATGCTTCGGCAACAGTTTACGCCCCTAAGAATATGATTTCAACCTTGGTTGGAAGAGGCGGGGATAATGTTCGAGCCCTTCAAGATCAACTTGGAGGACTCCGCCTTTCGATTGAATCACTCGATGAGATGCCGGATTTGGGTGATGCTTCTGAACAGGAGGATTGGGATGATGATCAAGATCGAAGGGCATACCAAAGCAAGGCATATGAGCAGCACGGTAGGTCTAAAAAATCCCGTAAAGGTCGCCGACGTTGAGAAGGAGACTTCTTGAAGAAGGGTGC
>CAXAHE010000053.1:0-10798 GCA_963968475.1 uncultured Candidatus Poseidoniales archaeon
CTACAGACCTCCTTTCTGACAATGGATGGGACAAAGCCATGGATGGAATCGATGCAGTCATTCATACAGCATCTCCATTTTCTGCCCAAGAACCCAAAGATGAACAAGTACTCATTCGCCCAGCAAGAGAAGGCACTGTCCGTGTGCTAACACATGCATACAATGCAGGGATTCGTCGATTCGTGATCACATCTTCAACCGCAGCTATTTCAGGAGCGACACCCACGAAGAAAAATCAAACCTACACGCATGAGAATTGGACTGACCTTGAACAGAATGTTTCTGCATATACAAAAAGCAAAACACTTGCCGAAAAGGCTGCTTGGAAATTTATCGATGGGAAATCCGATGCTCAGTTAACGACTGTAAACCCGAACGTCATCTTCGGACCATTGCATAGTGGTTCATCTGGAACCTCGTTAAGAATAATTGAATCCATCATCAGCAGTTCATACCCTGGCTTTCCAAAAATTAGTTTTGCACCGGTTGATGTCAGAGATGTAGCGTGGATGCATGCAGAAGCGTTAGAGAACGAACATCTCGTAGGAGAGAGGTTGATGATGTCTTCAACTCCGATTACAATGCCTCAAATTGCTCGTATTCTCAAATCCAGAGGTTGGAAGGTAACAACACGATCTCTGCCAAATATTGTTGTCCGGTTCATGGCACTGTTCATCAAAGAAGCCCGCCTCATAACGAGCGGGTTGGGTACAACAAGTTACTACGATTGTTCAAACACAATAGAAAAGACTGGATGGGTACCAAAATCTCACGAGGAGATGGTTGTCTCAGCAGCAGAATCATTGAAAAATCAATGATCACGAATGATGATGTAGCGACCAAGGGCTTCTTGCCACATAATCTCTTTACCAGCTTCGATGTTCAATCCTTCACCTGGAAGTGGGAGGATCATCATTGAGTGGTCACGCATGTTCATTGCATGAACTTCTCCGTTGTCGATGTGGGTCACCATAGCAGTTCCCTTTTCGATCATTGGAACGTTGATGGAATCAGTTACAGTTCCAACGTGGGAAATTTTCTTGCCTGTGAAAATGCTTTCAAGAGAGAGACGCGCTTTTGCTGAACCGTGCTTTCCTGGCTTGGATTTAGAGATGCTCAAAATCTTGTACGCTTCTTCATCAACGACACAAAAACGTCCGACTTTTAGGGTTCGAATTTCTACTCTATCAGTTCCTGGCATGAATAAACCGCATAGGTGATGGCTTAAGACAGTTGGGTTTTCGAATGTTGAATATCAGAGTTCTCTGACGTCAAATCGCTGACCAGATTGCTCAATAGAATGGGTTGTAATTAAAGGAAGCAATTTCTTTGCAACTTCTTTGGCATCACTTAACTCTCCATTTTCATAGTAGCCAACAAACGAGGACAAAGATGGGAAGTCTTCAGAATCCGAAGAACGAATCTCTTTTTGCATATCGGTATTCACAATTCCAGGAGCGATTGAGATGGCTGTAATCCCGTCTCTTTTGCCCTCTTCTGCCAAACATCTCGCCCACATATCCTGACCCGCTTTAGCAACACAATAGGACGACCATGATTCCAATGGGCGCAACGAAGCCCCACTTGAAATCGTAGTAACACGACAGTGCTCTGAAGCCTTCATCAATGGATAGATTCCTTTCGTGAGACGTTGGACACCGATAAGATTGACCTGGATATTTTCAGCCCAAGCATCATTTGGTGCTTTACTCATTGGCATTATGGGAGCAATCATACCAGCATTGTGGACAATACCATCAATTTTCAGAAAGTCGTTGTTTAGGACTATTATGGCTTTGTCAATTGATTGATTATCAGCCAAGTCACAAATTATTATTGAGGATGAAGCCGAGATCGACTGTACCATGTCTCTCGATTTTTCCAGCAGTGGAGTATTCCGTGCAAGTAAAATCACATTAGCACCAGAAGTTGCCAATGCGAGAGATAACTCGAATCCAATACCCTTCGAAGCCCCTGTAACCAGGTATGTTTTTTGTTCCATAGATGCTCCTGTGGATGAAAGTATTGATACTTTCCGAATTCAGAATTCAAACATGAGTATAAGAATTAAGAATCTAACCAAGGGATGTGTTCGGTCTTCCAGAGTATCTTTCCGAACGCTGCATACAAGCCAATAACCATACATCTATTGGCCAATCTGGCCCTGTAATCGTCTGGTTAAAATCTTCATTTCGGACAGAAGAAAATCCAGCAATCGATGCCGCACGTTTAATCGCTAACAAATTTGATCTTCCTCTTTTCATTTACCATGGAATTGACGAACGATATCCACATGCTTCTCTTCGACACCACAATATGCTTCTCGATGCTTCTGTAGACATGCATCATGGCTGTACTAAAATAGGAGTTGATTATTACTTACATATAGCAAGAGATGGCAATCGGCAAAGTGTGATGAAAGAATTATCCAACCTGGCGAGCCTCATTATCACAGACCTTTTCCCTTTGCCTCCATGGAACGATTGGGTCAAGCATGTTGCTGAAATAGCAACGTGTCCAGTGATAGAAATCGATTGTCATTGCGTTGTTCCAATGCCAATCTTTGGTAAATCTGTCGATCGGCCGTTCAAGTACAGAGACGCTACAAAACGACTTCGTAAAGCGAGAATCAACAACTCATGGCCGAAACTTGAAATTGAAAATACATCATGGGAGGGTCCCCTTCCATTTACTCCTGTTAACATCAATGATGAAGTTAAACCCATGAAACAACGATTCAATCTGCTGAAGAAATGCAACATAGATGCTACAGTATTACCGGTCTGGGATGAGAAAGGCGGCCAATATGCTGCATTGAGTCGATGGGATGAATTCAAACAATCTGGACTCTCTGGTTATGCTCGAAGAAGGAACAAGGCTGAAGACCCAAACGGGGTATCAAGACTATCAGCAGCAATTCATTATGGAACCATCTCAGTAATGAAAATGGCAAGAGAGGCTGCCGCCTTTGGTACGAAATCTGCAGACAAATTTCTAGACGAACTCTTGATTTTCAGGGAACATGCTTGGCATCACTGTTATTCATGCTCAGACCCATATGGATCCCACAATCTCCCTCACTGGGCGAGAGATTCTTGGAGAGATACAGAGAACGATGTACGTACAACTGTACTTGAGAAAAATCAATTCGAATTAAGTCAAAGTCCAAGTCCTCTTTGGAATCTATGTCAAACTTCATTGTATCGTCATGGAGAGCTTCATAACAATCTCAGAATGACTTGGGGTAAGGCTACACCACTGTGGACAAAGAGTTTGGAAGAATCACTTGAGATGGGTCAACATCTGAATGATAAATATGCTCTGGATGGACGTGATCCTTCATCAATTGCAGGTGTTCAATGGTGCCATGGACTCTTTGATAGAGCGTTTTACCCACCTTTACCTGTAATGGGTGTGGTTCGTAAAAGAGACATTGAAACTCATAAATCAAGACTCGATTTAAGTCGATACGAAAATCACGTCGAACGAAAACCAAGTGAGCAATTTCATCCATTCATCATCATAGGAGCAGGCTACTCAGGAGCATATGCTGCCTTTTTATTGAAATCCTATGGATACGATGTTCTCGTTCTCGATAAAGGAACAATACCTGGCGGCAGGTCCTCAACCAAGACACGCCCGGAAGGAGTTTACAACCATGGCAATGGAGAGAGTTGGAATCTACCTCATACTTCAGAAGGTACAATCTCACCTAACGCAGATCAACAAATACATCAATGGTTGAAAGGTATAGAAGTTATTTGCGAGACTAAAGTTACGCGCATTATTCATCAAGATCAATGTGTCCATGTCGAGGATGAGAATGGTACTGTTTGGAAATCAGATGCACTGATTATGACGTGTCCAATACCTCAGTGTTACGAACTTATCTCAAGCGACTTACCAGATGAATGGGAGAATCATCCATATGATTCTTCATGGACACTGATTTTGACACACACAAAGCCTTCACCAGAAGCATTAGTAACCGCAGAACATCAATCTATAGAAAAAATACGAAGAGGAATTAAAGATGATTCCTCAAATCATATCATCATTCAGATGTCCACTTTGTGGTCTGATAAATACCTAGAAGAATCTCGTGAAGAGATCACAGCACGAGTTCTAAAAGAAATAGAAAAAAGGGTGGATTCTGAATCACTGGAATGGATTTCGACTGCCAGCATCCATGCGCATCGTTGGAGATTTGCTCGGCCTAGAGAAACTCCTAAACCCATTGACATTGAACGAATCTCATTCGCAGGTGATGCTTGGAGTGAGCCATTAGGTACAATTGAAGCAGCAGTGAACTCAGCAAAATGGGCTGTTGCAGAACTCTTGTGGAATCTAAATTCAAACTCCAAGATTAAGTCAGTTGGATATCAGACAAAGTTATTCTGACACATCGAATCAAAGCGTAGCCATTCCACCAGCAGGCATCGTATCCATCATTGTGATGGTATCGCCTCGCAGACTTGGTCCATGATTGATCGTTCCAAAGATGCCAATGTCTGCGAGATTATGAGATAATGAGAACCAAGTTCGTCCATATTGATCAACTCGGATGTCAAGGAAATCTCCTAATCCACCACATCGATTGTATCCACAATCTGTTTCTTGGTCGATAGGGTCACCTTCCTTGTTGAGTTGAATTGTCGTAAACAGAGGTGTTTCATTGAAAGCATCTGTAGCATAGGTCAGATATGCATTCCAAGTTTCTTCATCTCCAGCAGTTTCACCAACATATCCGAAGGCTACAGTTCCAGCATCACCTGCAACAACAACAGGAAATCCGGTTCCTGAGAGATTAATTGGAGGGGCGATCATTGTCGCATTTGACCAAGTATCGCCTTGATCAATTGAATAAGACCAATATGGCATGTTATCAAGACCCATCCACATTGCGTGAACGTTTCCTTCGCTATCAACTTCAACTTGAGCTTCTTCTGCATTCCATGTGTCAGCAGTTCCTGTTACCGATGTAGGCAACTCATGTTCAGTCCATGAGATACCTGCATTTGTCGTCCTAAAGATGGAATAACCTTCACCAGTACAGCCTTTGTTTCCTCGATAGAAGTTCCCATCAATGCTTCCTACAAGGTGTGCACTAAGGCCACCTGAGGAGCACGTAACAGGCGCCCCAGAGGTTTCTGGGCCCCATGTGGCTCCACCGTCTTGGCTCGATGAGCAAAGAGGATGAGGCGCATTACCATTGATGCAGAACATCCATGTTGTTTCATACAATGCTGCAGGCATGTTGCTGCTTGCAATTGTTTGGTGATCTTGAACAGAGTACACCTGCGTAGCAACACTTGGTCCTTGCCAACTTGCACCTTCATCATCAGACCATTCAACGGTCATACCGAGTAAAGCATGCATATCGAACTTCATGATTCGACTTGTCCATGGATCGACGTAAATGTACGGGTCATTTGAATTTGCAATAGGAAGGAATGGGTCGTATACGTTCTCGCAACTATAATCCAAGACATCAACCATTCCAATCAAATCGCATGAAATGATGGCAGTCGAACCAGCTGGGCCATTACCATATGAACTCATGACCATCATGTCGGTTTGAGTGATTCCCATTGTTGGTTCAAATGTTGACATACCAATACCATAGTAGGTTCCTTCGGCAGGATAAGGGAGGTTTCTGCCTTCAAGAGCAATGCTATCATTGCCCCATGCATCAACTCCCCCATCATAGTGATACCATGTCAAATCGTTCTTTTCGAAGTTCCAAACTGAGTCTACAGTTTCTTCAGTTGTTTCTGCTTCCTCTGCAAAGCATCCAGCAAGTGGTGTTGACAAAAACACAAACACCAGAAGGAATGCAAGTGGTTGCTTCATTATACGACGGTGTGGTCGATTTCAATTAAGGATTCGCTAAGCCGCAGTCTCACTCGCCAACATCGTAAAATGTAGCATAATCGATCATGTACCAAGGATTTTGTCCGATACTCGAACTGCCGTCATAGTATCCAGTCGTCTCTACAAAGTAAAAGAAAACAGATGACTTTTCACCCTCGCCGTAGTATCCCTCTCCCGTAACAGCAGGCATATTGATCACAGCCCAAGCATGACCTCCCCACTCATCATCTTCAGAAGACTTGACCTGACCAAGCATCAGGGCTGCGTCGTAACCAAGAGATTCAACTAAACTGATGTAGAGAGCAGAAGCGTCCTCACAATCTCCACCATTTTCAAACAGCATTTCGATTGGATACTTTGGTTTCTCAGTAGTATTCCCGTCGGAATCTAAATCGTATTGATATGGAATTGCTCCAACAAAACTGTAGATGAATTCTGCAATCTCCATATTCGTCGTGTAGCCATTCTGTATGGATAAATTCTTCAGTTCAAGAGCCAATTCCTGAATATATGGAGCATCTGGTGTTGCGAAGCGAGCATATTGAGGAATGATATCATCATAGTTCTCGGCATTTGACCAATCGATTGAATGATCTAAACTACGATAATAAGAATACGTTGTGTAATTGAGTACCTTTTCCAAATGATATCGATTTGAATCAAAATTCCAATAGAAGTCAAAAATTGATTGGGAGGCCATATCAAAGGGTTGTATGCTTACATTGAGGGCTCCATTATCATCATTACTGGAGTCTTCACGACCATCTGCCAAAATCGACATATTGTCAAACATTGTTAGTGAATCAAAGATGAACTCAAAAGCATCTTTATCAGGATCAGGATTGATATCTATTTCATCATCGAAAAGAGCATCATCATCAAATGCTTCTACTCGGATCGTATGATAACGTTGAGTTTCATCAAGATCTAATGTATAATCGTAAAAAAGCTGCCTTAATTCATCGGCTTGAATGTTAATGTAGCTCTTAATGAAAAGACCATTCGTACCATATGTACAATCAATGGATTCACCATCCAAGAAAATACAGAAATATAGTTCAGTTATATCTTCTAAGTCCATATCCTGAAAAATAATGATTGAGTCGAGGCTAAGAACAATAGCTGCATCGCGGAAATCATCAACATCGATTGTGTCTGGAGTGCCATCATTGTCATCATCAAGATCAGCATTATCACCAGTCCCATCGCCATCATGGTCAGCCCATTCTGTTCCATCGAATGGGAACACATCGCTGTTGTCTCCTGTTCCATCATTATCATAATCAGACCATTCCGTTGCATCATTTGGGAATGCATCAGAATTATCAGGGTAGGAATCTGAATCTGAATCCGCCCATTCTAAAGCGTCGAGTGGGTATAAATCTTCAGAATCATTCACTCCATCATTATCATCATCCAGGTCTTCATCAATGTCTCTGCAGCCGTCCTCATCGAGGTCTACTGTAAGAACGGTCCATTCCATAACACCCTTTGGGCAATTGTCAAGATTATCGTGCATACCATCATTGTCATCATCTGGATCTTCAAGTTCGTCATTGCAACCATCACCGTCGTAATCAGTATCCATTGAAGATGTCCAACCTATCTCACCCTGTGAGCAATCGTCCTCAGCGTTAATGACACCGTCATCATCCCAGTCAGTATCAATTTCGACTGTGTCATCCATCAAGAAATAGATGCCCGCACCTAATATGGAAAACAAGAGAAGGCCTGATAGGCCAATTGCGATGGTCACTTTATCATAATTTGAATCAAGTCCTTCGCCCATGTCGTTCGTTTTAGTCAATCATGTTTGGAATAAAGACTTATTCCCGACAATGAAAATTAAGGAGCCTTAGTTGAATCGGCCTTGGGATAGACATCCCATGGCTTTGAGCCTCGTTTACGAAACGCTGATTTCCACATGGATTTTACAACAAGCAATGCGAATTTAAACGATCTTTTTATGGTCTGGAATGGATGAAGAAGATACCAAAGAGGATTCCTCCATTCCCTAAGAGGATAACGTAATTGACGAATAATTCCATCAGGAATTTCTTCAGTTACACCATACACCTCAGGGCGACGGTCTTTTGGCATGAAATATGTACCGAACAATTGGTCCCAAATGGGTAGGAAAGTGGAATAGTTTGTCCATATCGCATCCTTTTCATTTGTATGATGCCAGTGGTGAAATTCCGGAGTGATAATTAAACGATGCAGCCATCGAAGTTTCCAACGAACGTTTGCATGCAAAAATAATCCCAAAACGAGTTGTGCGGCTGCTAAAGCACCTGTTATTTCAAGACTGAATCCAGCAGTGATCAAGAAGACAAAAGCGGGCGCAAGTATTGTCCCATCCAAAGGATGTCCTCGAAATCCACTTGCCCAGTCTAGGTGTTCAGTCGAGTGGTGAATGGCATGAAACTTCCATAATACTGGAATTTCATGATAGAAACGATGCGTCCAGTACACAAGTGAATCAAACAAGATAAGGCCGATAACCGGCATGTACTGTTCAGGAATCTGTTCAACATATGGCCGGATTAAAAGGCCTGGAATCCAAGCTAAACTCAGAATCGCAATAACGACAGCCACGATTCCAGTCAGTATACCAAGTATTGGTGCAGCCAAAGCATACCCAATGTCTGTATCCAGTTTAGGCCGTCGTATCTTTTGCCCTTTGTGTCGAGGGAAGAGTTTCTCAAACGGAACTACAATCACAAAAAGAAAAATGATTATGAAAATTGCATCAGTCGAAAGATACAACGCTCCAGCGATTAAAAGAAGAGCGAGAAAGCGAAAGAACATCGCCACAATGCGACCTCTTGTCGTCGTATTTTCACCTCCACCCATACGGGGACTTTACGAAGATATTGCTTAACACTATCCCAGCATTGCATAGATGCAAGGAATATTAAACGAATACTCCCAGCGATTGCTATGGCTTTCAAAGCATGTCCCGTGTGCATGAGCATCAGAATTTATCCCTACATGGGATTCATGACAGGCCAACAATACCAATGCCAAGATTGTCAAAACATTTCTCCGATCATTCTTGAATTCGATACGGAAGAAGCGTACAGAGCTGTACTCCAGGCTCGGCTTGAAGAGGAAGAGTAACTAAATCGACTTGTGTTGCCCCTTTTCATCCCGAATATTGATATGTAAAGAGTCCATTTTTCTCAATGGATGGGATGCATATGGATGAGCGTAAGCAAGATGGAATGAGCGAATCAATGTTGAAAGCGTTCATGAAAGAACGCGAACATGAGCAACTAATAGAGCGGGAAGTTCATCGGGTTAAAAATACGAATTCCACGTTTGAAACTCTCGCGAACAGAATTGTCAATGATGCTCGTAATGTACAAACTCATCGATCTGTTGCCAACAGTGTACTAAGTAACATTGGTGTGGAATTTAAACCATCTGAGAAAAGGGTAAATCCACTCCGTCACGTAGGCCAAAGAGCCAAAAAAGTCCCACCAAAAACAAGGAAGGTACGACGCATAAAGAGGCAATCAAAAGCCCCTTTAAGCACGAGGCATCGACCTGCTTTAGGTCAGAAATCAACACAAATGTCTCCTCGAACACTTCGGCCTTGATTAAACAATCATGAAAAAGGGACAACGCCGCCATGAGGTTGGTGAGTACATGGACGATATCGCAAATCCAAGCGAAGAACATCAAATGCTTCGCGATATGATTCGTGATTTTACTCAAGAATTTGTTGAACCACAGGCTCATGAATTTGATAAAAAGGAGCAATTTAATCTTGATTTATTCCGCCAACTCGGGGAACTAGGACTTCTTGGAATCACCGTTCCTGAAGAATACGGGGGATCTGGCCTTGATGCTGTTGCTGCAACAATTGCTCACGAAGAATTATCCTACTCCGACCCAGGGTTTACACTTGCTTACTTAGCGCACTCGATGCTCTTTGTCAACAATCTAGCTCAGAATGGTTCAGAGGAACAAAAGAGCCGAATTCTTCCAAAGGTCTGTTCTGGCGAATGGATCGGTGCAATGGCTATGTCAGAGCCTGATGCTGGAACGGATGTTCTCGGACTTTCAACAACCGCACAAAAGAACGATGCTGGTGATTGGATTGTAAACGGTCGTAAGATGTGGATTACGAATGGATGTATTGACGACAAAGGAACACCTGCAGACATCGTTTGGGTCTATGCTCGAACAGGACATGATGAGAAAGGACGACCTCTTCTTTCCACCTTCTTGGTTGAAAACGGAATGGAAGGTTACAGTGTAGGCCAGAAAATCATCGACAAAACAGGAATGCGTGCTTCAAACACTGCAGAACTCGTTTTCGATGATTGTGTTGTTCCTGCTAGCAACTTGGTTGGAGAACAAGGAAATTCATTGATTCACATGATGGGCAATCTTGAGATTGAACGACTCACACTTGCTGCAATGTCACTTGGTATCGCACGAAGAAGCCTCCATGAAATGAATCGCTACGCATCAGAACGAGAGGCATTTGGATCACAAATCCGTTCCTTTGGCCAAATGCAACGACATATTGCAGAATCATGGGCCAAATACAGAGCTATGCGGGCTTACATCTATGATACTGCAAATACCATTCAACTCGGTACTGCTGGACAACGTCTCGATTCAGATGGCGTGAAATTATTCGCAACAACTGCAGCAAAAGAAATCGCAGACTCAGCAATTCAGGTACTCGGTGGCTATGGATATGTAGGAGAATACCACGTCGAACGGCTATGGAGAGATTCCAAACTTCTTGAAATTGGTGGAGGCACTCTCGAATCCCATCAAAAGAACATAACAAGAGATCTTGGTAAGGACCCAGAAGCCATCAATCGATGACTTCAACTGTTTCTTTGACAGATACCAGCGATTGTGTGAATTTCCAAGCAGTTGCTAATAGCGATGCTCCAAG
>CAXAHE010000054.1:0-10661 GCA_963968475.1 uncultured Candidatus Poseidoniales archaeon
GTGAAACCGGGCGCATGTAGCCGAATGCAGCAAAAGCTACGAGATCGGGGTGTTCTCCTCCGAAGAAATCGTTTCCTCCGAATGATTCAGTATATTCAGTTAAGAGGTCATGCCACAGTTTCTTTGGTGTTCGTCCATCTTTCTTTACACGTTTTCGAGCAATGATACCCCACATAATTGGAAATCCTGCCCATGCGTAAAGTCGTCGAGAAATGAATCCAAATTTTTCGAGTTTTGAAACTCGGCGGGTGGTGCTAAGAGCAGAACCAAGAGAACCGTAGAGAATTGGAATTGTAGCACTTTTCCACGTGTTATCTACGAGTTCGAGCATGGTGTCGTATCGTTCGGTTCCCTTTGCGGTGGAAAGTTTACTTTGGTTATACTTGTCATCAATGTAGGACATAATAGGGGTGGAATCGACCACTACTGTACCATCTGCATCAGTGAATACAGGGACCTTATTCCATCCGTCAGTAAAGGCAAGTTCTTTCTTTGTCTTCATGGCGTTGACTTGAATCTCTTGAACATCCATTCCCAGATGCTCAATAACCCCTCGAACTTTCCAAGAGAATGGGCACGTTTGCAAGAGGTGAAGCGTGGCTTTGCTCATGATGTGACGAGAAAGGACTCCTTCTTCAATCCTCGTTATTTTCTTGCTCAGGACGCCATCCAGGCTTCCAAAAATTATCATTGTCAAGCCATGAGATCCATTCATCATCCGAGCAAGACAAGAGGCGGAACGCCCGACTCTCAAGCCCTTCACGATTGTATTGTGGGAGCACGCCCTCTGAGAATGCTTGATGCCAATCCACTTGCATCTGTCGAATTTGCCTACGAGCCGCTTCAGGGTTGTCAAAATTCATTTCACAAATATCCCGTAATTCAGATAGCCAAACTCTGGTATCTTTCCTCAGAGGATCATTGATGATTTGCCTTTTAGAGCCTGATTTCTTACCAAAAGGCCACCATCCCATAGTGTTTCCAAATCGGCGTTTGTTTTCATCTTTCGTACGAATATGAAAAAAAGAATCATCTTCTCGCAGAGTTATGGGCCGCATCAACATCCATCTTCATGGGAAACTCAAAGACAAGTCCATAGCAAGTATCGCTGAAATGTATCAACAACGCCTGTCCAGCGCAGGTGTCAAGACACATATTCACAACGATTCGCTTGACGTATACCTGGATAAACTGAAGGCCAAAAAAGGTCGATTGATTCTTCTTGATGAACGTGGAGATTCCTTTGATTCAATGGAATTTGCAGCCAAAATAAAGCAATGGAAAATTGGCGGTGAAGATACACATTTTGCTATTGGGCCAGCTGAAGGTTGGGCTGGAAAAGAGCCCGCGTTGCAGCGGATTTCATTGTCATCGTTCACATTTACACATGAGATGGCATCAATCATTTTGTTTGAACAAGTGTACCGAGCTCATGAAATTCTCAAAGGGACATTGTATCATAAGGACTGAGCGAACGATAAAGAATACCAGCATCAACGGGGAATCATGGCGCTCCCGTTGACTGATGAATCCAGTCTTCGTTGGGCTCTGATTTGTTTTGAATTCTTCATCGGAAGTGCACTTCTTTACAATAGCAAGAACCAACCCTTCCCACAACCGAGTTCTCGCTTTGGTTGGCTCCTGTTAATGCTTGCTTTATTGATTTTAATCGGTCAAGCAGCACCAAATCCGATGGGATCGAATGCGCACTTTGTGATGCTATCTGCTCTTGGAGGGTTTGGCTTGGTGGCGGGGGTATACCATCTTGCTCGAACTCAACGAGATGTCTTGGTCGCTCCGTATGCAGGATTGTTGTTTTGCGTAGGTGTCGTTGGGCTGATGGTTGAAACATGGAGTGCCCTTTCCACTTTAGAGCAATGGGCCGCTTTCCTCACATTGGTAGTTATTGGTGGCGGCGAAACTTGGTTGATTTTCCGAGGCCTCCTCATCGGAAAACTCCCACTGGCCTGGTCCCAAGCAGGCATGATCGCTCTCATGCAGGGGAGATTAACCGGCCCACAAGGAGCAATTTCGTGCTTTGAGCGAGGGTGGGATGCTGATGAAGAGCACCTAAATCCAATGGCCTATCTTGCATTACATCGGATCCATCTCTTCCTTGGAAATAAATCCGTGGCATCTGAGTGGGAGGAATTACTCCTTCGAGAAGGTGGAGAGCGAGCAGTCGCTCGCCCGTATGTTGAGGCTATTCATGACGCACTCATTTCTCTCGATTCGGATGCTGCCGCCATTCTCCCAGCGATTGAAGAAGAATAAGGCTGTAAAACAGGCTATCCCCCCGTAAAGTGGTAAATCTTAAGCATTAAACAGATACTTTTAATATCCCAGAGGTCAATAATATATCATGGGTAAAATAATCTCAAGTTCAATCTTTTTCTGGATGGTCTCCATTTGGATTGCTTCGAACTTGTTTTCACAAGCAGTGTATATGGGATTTAACGGCGTTCCTTACAGCGGGATAGAGATGATTCAGTCTCTTGGACCGTGGTACTACGTACTGGTTTTCATAGAGATTCTTGCGTGGATCTATGTTGGTATCCACCTCTCAATTAAGGTATTTCGCAACCTTCAGGTCAAGGCCACGCCACAAACTTCGTCTTGAAACAACCTTCTTGCATCTCAAACATCCGATGAGATTAAGAGGTGCCAATAAAAACATGACCACATGTTCAATCTTGACCATGAACCTCTCTTTTCAGGTCAACCCATGTCGTTTGAGGACCTTTTCGAAGAAGAATTACAACTCGAAGGGCTTGAAAATATGCGTATTTTAACCGTCGAAGAAGTCCGAGAAGGCCTCTCAAGAGTTGAGCGTGAACTCGCAACACTTCAATCACTTGTTGACGAAGCGCATGATATGACTGAGGAGATAGAAATTCTCCTTGAACGGTATGCCCCAGAACATCCACATGTTGTCGAAATGGCTGAATTGTTGGGCAGTCTTGTTGCACTTTGGCAACAGACTGTTGCCAAGATTGAGCGATTGGGAGCTCGCGTTGCAGGTTTAGATCCTGGCCGAATCGAATGGTATGGGGTCATTGATAACAAGATTATGATGTACTCATGGGCAATGGGAGAGCCTGATATTGAATGGTATTACGGTATAGACGAAGGGTATTCTTCCCGAAAACCACTCATAGAAGCATAGTTTCGCATGGTTTAGAGGCGTAACAATGGTTCGGATTGATCGAGTTCATACAGGAGGCGGAGACTCTGGAGAATCATCCTTGGTTGATGGGTCACGTCGTTCTAAATCAGATGCACGATTTTCAGTTGTTGGAGATTGTGATGAATTGAATTCACTGCTTGGTGTTGCAAGGATGGAATGCGCTCGGGTTCCGATGAGGCATAGAGATGGTGGCGACAGAAAAGGTGCTGGACGTGTCCATTTCATTTGTGATTCTGCCCTCTCAAGAGTTCAGCATGAGCTCTTCGATCTTGGTGCCGAACTTGCATGTCCCCCAGAAAACCTTCCTGACTTCATGGTTCTCATCAATGATGATCAGTCAAATGTCTTGGTATCGGATATGGATGCGTGGCTAAGTCAGACAGAACCACTCACTTCATTCATCCTACCCGCAGGTGGGCCTCCACAGGCAATGATCCATCACGCCAGGACAGTAACTCGGCGACTTGAACGAAATATTGTTCGTTTAAGAGATATCGAAGGAGAAGACTCTGTGCGCCCTCTTGTATTGACCTACGTTAATCGGCTTTCAGATTGGCTCTTCGTTCTAAGTCGTTGGATTACAGCAGTCTTGGGAGAAGATGAGATGCTTTGGCTTCCTCTCGGCAAAAGAGGAAAAGAAGACGGGATTGCAGGTTCGATTCACAGGCAGAATGAAAATGATTCGGATTTCGATCAAATTTGATTATTACTTTTTCATATGTTCCCAAGCTTTCCGAACAACTGATGTTGTTTCATCATGCGTTAGTTGAGCAAGAGCCTGTTCCCAATCGAGCCATAGATGGTCGCGATGCTCGTGGGAGATTTTCACGTCGAGTTGCTCAGTTTCTGCTAAAAACCAGAACACTTCCTTATTCATCCGTTTCCCCTTGTGCCTGTACGTATAGGCGGTTCGTTCTACAAAATTTTCAATGAATGTAATTTCAGTGATACCCGTTTCCTCGCCTAATTCTCTTCGAACTGTCGCAAGGTGGTCCGTATCGGTCCCCTCAACATGTCCTTTTGGTAAATCCCAATGCCCTTGCGGATATTGTAGAAGGAGAACTGCATCAAAGTTGACAAGAACTACGCCACATGAAGTCTCCATATCTTACCCCTTGAATCCAATGCTTTGGCCTTTTCGCCAATAAACTCCAATACGTTCAAGACCCGCGCACAGAAGGAATTAGCATGACTGGTGTCGTTGAGTTCCCTGAAATCAATCGAATTGTGGCAGATTCCGATTTGGATGGAATGTGCGCGGCAGCAGTTCTTCTCAAAGCATATCCAGAGGCAGAAGTCGTTTTTGGACATGCAGCAATTCTTCGAGCAGGGATGCTTGACGATGTTATTGATTCAAAGACAGTGACGGTTGATTTACCATTTCACCCAGCAAGTGGATGGTATCTTGATCACCATTTGACAAATAAGCCAAACGAGGAAGAAGAAAAAGAATTCACACAAGGAGGGGGGGTTGTTCATTGGGAACATACGCCTTCAGCCGCTCGCTTAGCCTATGAATTATTCAAGCATGAATTTGACCTCACGCACCTTGAAGAAATTATGCCGATGGTTGATGCTCTGGATTCTGGCGGCATATCACGAGAGGATTTTCTCCAAGACGGACCGATCTTACAACTCTCTCGCACCTTGTCTTCAAATGATAATGCCTACATGCAACACCTCTTGCACCTGTTTACAACATGTACTGAATTGGCAGACATCACCGGCGATAAACTCGTCTCTGAGCGAATGAAGGAAGCACAATTACAACGCATTGATGCAGTTCAAATCGTTCAAGATAAAACAGAAATTGTCGATAGGTTAGCAATATGTCGTCTTGATGGCTCTGGAATACGTTCAAATGGATATCTTATCACTGCTCATGTTGGCGATAAGGCAGATGCTTGCTGTGTTGTACATGGCTACAGTGATGGAGACTTGTCCACTCCAAACCGCCCTCCATTGTCTGCGAGTTTCTATGCAAATTCGTTCATCAAGGATGGACAAGACCGATACGATTTGTCAAAACTCGCAACAGCCTTTGATCCACATGGCGGTGGACATGCAAATGCCTGCGGCTGCCGAATACAACCCCCAGGGCTTGATTCGAATCTTAATGATTGGATTCAGATGTGGAACAATCGTGAGAATATACTTCGAATCAAGTGAAATCAAACAACTTGGAACGTGTAGATGAATCCAAGGAATGAATGAAACATGATCAATATCATAACCAAATCTGCAGCTCTTCCATGTCTCATTCTTTGCGTAGAAAATTTCTCGCCTTGCTCTTTGCTTGAAGCAGTATCTCTACCATATCGTACCACGAGCCAGAGAAGAATCAAGCCAATCGGTCCAGTATATCCATGAACACTTTGAGGAAGTAAATCCGAGGTGATATCGCCTTCTTGGATATACCCAGAGGCCGCTCGAGCAAGAAATGCGATTGCTGCTAGGGTGATTCCAGCCCACAGGATGTATTCGCCATGCTTCTGGTGACGTTTGAGAGAGGCTTTGCGTTCTTCTCCTCGCAAGGCCATTCCTCGCTTTCTCCACCCGTATTGTCGAACAAGCCAGGTGACTAGGATTACAGCAAGAAGTGGATGAATCAACATGATGACAGTTCTCAAAACAGACATTCCCTTCCTCCTCAATCCATCCCATGGGATGCTATCTTGAATCAGTTTCTCTTCGATTTATCGAAATGATACAGTCGGTGAGTTGAAAGTCTCTGTCTCAAGCGATAGGTTGGGGGCGCAATGCAGGAAACATATCTCGCGGCTTGTCTTGAAGCAGGATTCAAGACCATTAAGTCGCGACGCCTCAGTATTGTGGGAAAATGCCCAGAGTTCACACTTCTTGAAAAACCATGGAAGGATTTGGTTAAACTAGCAGTTCTAGAGACGGAACTTCCTGGTCAGGATGAAGAAGGAGAGGCCATATCTACCTCTCCACGATTCAGGCGAGGGCGCCGCAGAGGTAGACAACAAGCAACGATTGCAACTCCGGAAGAAGTCGCTGCAATGGATTCAGAATCTCCCGCTCTCCGCTTCGCTTTGATCTTGGTAAACAAACTCCTTCACGCGGATCAATGGTCCGAAGATGACAGCGGCGACTTAGAAAAGGAGTTGAGAAATACGTGTCTCGAACAAGGCGTACACCCTGTATGGCACGAAATGGCAAAACGATGTGATCTGTTTGGCCAATTCTCAGCTTGCCCAGTTGTTGAGGTAACGTCCGATGTTAAGGCGGGAATAGAACTGTCTGCAGCTTCAATCAATCCATACAGCATACCCTCCTGCCTTAGCGTTTTCAAATCCGTTTCTGAATCGAGTTTTTCTGCCGAAGAATTAGTCGCTATGAAGCGATTAATCAAGCGCCTCTCCTCGGGACGTTGGCCTAAATCAGATTCAATTCTCTTGGAATTAGAAGATGACCTTTCACTCGTTTCTCTCCTCATTGCAATGAACACAAACGAAAACATCGATTCAATTTTTGAAAGAGCTCATGGCGTAGAGAGCATCCAAAGTGATCGCTATCAACTCCTCTATCAACTAACAAATAGCACAATGGAATGGGATGACGAACTCCTACAACAAGACGATGATGAATTGGGTAAGGCGATATTAGAGGCGGCTTGGAGAAATGGGCCAATCAATGAAATGAATCCATCAACTGAACAACTTGAATCAGGTCTTTCGATTCTTCTTGAACAGCAAGCCTCGACTCAGCGTGTAGGCGCAGTGCGATGGAAGATGTTGCAATCTTACGTATCATCAGATCGAAAAGAAGATGCTTTATCTGTCATTAAAACCATTAATCTGGAGCATGAATCGGATGCTTCAGAATTACTTCCGCTCATAGTAGAACTTGACAATGCTGATGCATATTCTTGGCTGGGTAAGAACATTGAGAACATCGATGAAGGCGGGCTAATCTCAATAGGTAGGGAAGAGAAAATCCCTCTTGAATTACGATCGAAATCTCTTGTTCTTCTCAAGGAAATGAATGGCGAAGGGTGGCAAGAATCACAGGCCATTTCAGTTCACGTATTCCTTCAGTCAATGGATTTGAACAACCTTTCTGAGATGCTTCTTGGAAACCCACTTGCAATTCTTTCACATCCATATGAAACCCTTCTTGTTGGCCACCTACTTTCTGCGTCTCATCCAGAAGAAATTTGGAAGCAGGCACGAGCTGCAAGAAAAGAAGCCTTGCAAAACATTCACAGCTCAGAATTACCTGAACAAATGAAGGAAGATGAGCATAAACTTCTGCTTCTTCTTGAAGGTCGAATTGACAAATCAGTAAGCAATGTAGAATTGGGAATGTCCTTGGGCAAGAACGGCCTCAAGGCACTGAATCAAATCGTCAAGGCGCTTTCTTCGGGAGGATCGCACTTAGTCGATGAAACACAACTGGGCAACCTTTCAGAAGCTCTTGCCGAAACAGAAACTACGCCACTTGCAAAAGCGCTTCTCTCAACAATCATTTCTAAACTCCGATTGAACAATGCTCGACTTGCATTGGAAAATGGAGAAGATATGGTTGCAGTAATATCATTGCTAGAAACCGTTCTACAGCAGGATAACGCTCCATTCACAATTATTGACGGAGTTCGTCAATTGATGTATGAGTTTGATCTCGGAATTGAAGGGCTGGTTCAATGGTATCAAAGCGCACATCAACGTTCTATCTGGTCACTTCTTTCTCAAGCAACGCTTCAAGCATCACAAGGAAGGAATTTGAGTGCAGCTCGGCTTTTCAAGCGAGCTGCAGATTCTAAGAAATTTGACTATGATGAAGAAATTATGTTGTACAGGAAGGCATTGATTCACCTAGCCTTTGATAGGAAATGGGGTGAAGCAAAACAACTTCTTTCCGATCATCCAAATCTAAGAGCAGCAATTACAAAGCGATTCCAACTCTATCTTGACGTATCGCACCAGGCTTCAATTCAAGAAACTGAGAAAGCAACATCAATGCTCAAGAATTTCGTTAAGACAACTGAAACAACGACGGAAGAAACAGAGGAAGGCCCTCGCACTCGTACTCGAACTATTTTCAAAGAAGATGAACTTGATCTGCTTCATTCCTACCCCGAAGAACATCCTAAACCGCTTCCAAGCGAGCCGTTTACGGGAAGGATCCTTGCTGCAACAAATGCGCTTCAAAGGAATCGAAGAACGCAGAGTTCGAAGTCGTTTGATCGACGGTATCGTGACATTATGCTCATGCGTTCCCCAGATCCGATGGAGATTCATACATTGGCCGATCAAGCGAGTGAAACTTCCCCGTTAGACGCTCTACGAATCTTAGAACGCGCCCAATTATCAGGACGCTTCCCTACGAAGAACAATTCCTTTTCCAATCTTGAATTGATGCTCTTTAGAAGACATCAAGCGGACATCAAAACTTCTGACCGCCGGTATTTGCGTAATTTGCCTCTCAAACCTCTTGTTTTGGTCGATACAAACATTGTCATCGATGCGCTTTATCAACGCATACAAGAGAAGCTCAACCGTTCGAATCATTTTGAGGATTCAATAGACCAACGCTCTCACTTTGCTCGTTATCTTCTTCACCTTGCGCAAAATGAAAGAGTAGATTTGTGGCTTCCAGAAGTTGTTCGTGGAGAGATTCGAAACATCGCTCGTTCTATGGGAGATGTCAGGAAGCGTTTCGATAATTCATTCATTGAATCTGAAACTTTAGATTCAGCCCTCACTTCCGAAATCATCGAAAAGATGGTGGAAGACTTGATTGGAGAGTTCTCAACATGGAACGGATCAAGTGACGAATTTGAAACAGATTCCATCGAGGAGGAATTGAGTAAAGATATGGTCGCCTTCCTTGTAGAGCACGAAGAGATTTATGATGAACTCACAAAGATGAAAGAATTCTATGGCGAGACCCATAGAACTGATTTGAAAGGAAGAAAAATCTACCCAGAGCAACCCGATCGAAAGATTATGCAATATGCAGCAGTCCTTTCAGGGCGTCCAATCGACAATGTTGGTGCAATCATCGTTGCAACTCATGATGGAGATTTCACAGTCGTTGCAAGAGCATTTGAAGAACGATTTGGATTTGGAATTGCAAAGAATAGCCGCACATTGTCGCCTTGGCTTCGTTCGTGAAACTATTCGTTTTCCCAAACCGCTCGGTATCGTATGGTTTCTTCACCTTCAAACTGAACAGGCGTAAAATCGATTGATTTCAAATCGTTTCCAATTGGAGATATAAACTCCTTTGAAAGAGGCCAAGGGGGCCCCTCTTGTTCAATTGAATCATCAATAGATAGACGGCCAATGCAAACAAGTTGTCCTGAAGACGAAACAAGTGGGGAAAGATTTCTTGACGCGGGTATTCTAAACTTCTCAGGTATGGCTTGGAGAATATGTACTTCAAGAACAAAATCAAACGCTCTTTCCCATTCTCTATTTGGATGCAAAAGGTCACCCACAACCCAGTTAATGCGTTCATGAGGATAACGCTCAGACGCCCATTGGACAGCGGTTGGAGCAATATCGAATGCTGTTACATTCCATCCTAATTCGGCCAAATACATCGCATCCTCACCTAGACCACAGCCGACAACAAGGGCAGTTCCCGGAGATAGATCGGTATTTGTCATCCAATCCACAAGCAGGGGGTGAGGCTCACCCTTTGACCAAGGAATCCATGCTGGATTGCTATCTGCATGATCATACAACCGTTCAAACCAATCAAGGAATTTTCCTTCAGTGGCAGCAGCATCTGAAAAGGAACGTAGTTGTCTACGAACTTCATCCATGTTATTCAACTTCACATGTGTGTGATAAGAGCATCACCAAACGCTGAACAAGACATCAATGTCGCATCGTCCATGAGTCTCTCAAAGTCATAAGTCACTGTCTTTGCACTGATTGCGCCTTCCATTCCCTTGACAATAAGATCAGCAGCTTCTCCCCAGCCCATGTGACGTAGCATCATTTCTGCTGAAAGGATAAGGGATCCGGGATTGACTTTGTTCTGACCAGCGTACTTTGGAGCAGTACCGTGGGTTGCTTCAAAGATAGAGATTCCAGTATCGTAGTTGATGTTTGCACCAGGGGCAATTCCAATGCCTCCGACTTGAGCAGCCAAAGCGTCCGAAATGTAATCTCCATTGAGGTTCATAGTTGCAAGAACACCATATTCGGCAGGTCGTGTGATGATTTGTTGGAGCATTGCATCGGCGATAACATCCTTGATTGTGATGACATTTCCTGTAACTGGATTGGTCATTGAGCACCATGGGCCGCCATCGAGTTCGACAGCTCCAAACTCTTCCTTTGCAAGTTGGTATCCCCAATCTCTGAAACCACCCTCTGTGAATTTCATAATGTTCCCCTTGTGAACGAGTGTGACACTATCTTTGTCGTTGTCTATTGCAGATTGATATGCAGCTCGAACGATTCCATATGTTCATTCCTTACTTATCGGTTTACTT
>CAXAHE010000055.1:0-10490 GCA_963968475.1 uncultured Candidatus Poseidoniales archaeon
GCGTCAGATGTGTATAAGAGACAGATACAATACCGCCTTCTTGTGGTAGTGTGTCGAGATCGACCAAGGATATTTCCCTGAACCATGTATCCATAAGCGCTCGGTTCACTCTCCGCACTCGTGTATAGCCCTTGCTTGGTGTGAGTACATCCGGGTCTTTCTCCCATGCCATGCTCTGCCTTTTCCTTTCTCGCATTTCATCTCATCGACGATTTTCTCCCAAATTTAGGAAAAGAGTCTGCTTTACGTAGATTGGACGAGCCATTGATAACCCACCCGCCTCTGGATTAATCATGGACAAACCCTTGAGGATTGTTATTGCCAAACCTGGACTTGATGGTCATGATAGGGGTGCAAAGGTTGTCGCACGAGCCCTTCGGGATGCTGGCCATGAAGTCATTTACACTGGTCTTCGACGAACTCCTGCTCAAATTATTGAAACCGTTCGGGATGAAGATGCCCGCTTACTTGGGCTTTCATCGTTATCAGGTGCACATGGGCATCTGTTCCCTCGGATTTGTGAAACACTTCGAGAAAATGACATGGGTGATGTAATTGTTTTCGGAGGCGGGATTATTCCAGAGGATGATCGTGCAGCATTGTTTCAAGCAGGTGTGAAGGCAATCTTTGGACCTGGGACTTCTACCGAAGAGATGGTCGCTTTTATTGAAACCGCAGTTGAAAGAAGCGATGCGGGTGTAGGCGGCGATACAGATTGGCACTGGACTGGGCTTTCCTGAGGTGATGTTCTTGGAACAGTTGGTTTCACTGGCTCGTAAAGGAGATAGAAGGGCATTAGCACGACTATTATCGTCCATCGAAAATGGTGAGACTGTACTCGAATCCGAGATAGAAGAATCTGAGGAATGGAGGATTTTAGCACTAACAGGACCTCCGGGCGTCGGTAAATCCTGTCTTCTTGATCGCTTGCTTCACGTTTGGACGAACGATGGTATGAAAATAGGGGTTCTAGCAGTAGATCCATCATCACCACGATCTGGAGGCGCATTACTCGGCGACCGTGTACGCATGACAGTGGTCGATCATCCTGAAAAGAAGGACCTGGTGTACGTTCGTTCGGTTGCTACAAGGAAATCCAGTGGTTCAGTACCATCAGTCGTTCAAGAAATGGCGGCTTGCCTGTTAATGACGGGTTGGGACCGAGTCATCATTGAAACCGTAGGCGCAGGACAATCTGAAGTTCGTTGTGCAGCAGTCGCCGATCGGATTGTATTGATTGAAGGTCCTGCAAGAGGTGACGGTGTCCAAGCGGAAAAAGCAGGGCTGCTCGAACTCGCTGATGCAATTCTTGTCAACAAATCAGATCTTCCTGGTGCTGAACGCCATGCGAATGAACTGAGAGAATCACTTCAACTTGGTAACCCAACACCTCCAGAAGTTCAGCTTGTAAGTGCATTAAAGGGAGATGGGATTGATGAGGCTGCAGCGCTTTTGATGAATTTAAAACAGACCTCAAGAGCAGAGAGAGCACGTTGGAGAGAGCGCATTCTTTCTCATCATGAACGGCAAATCCTTAACCATTCTCAATTCAATGATATTCTTACCAATCTAGAGGAAGGTTTGATTGGTTTCGATGAAGCCTATGTAAAACTGAGGGAAGTAGATGAGTGACCAAGTTGAGATGACGAATCCAGTTGACCAATCGGTTGGTGGTATGTCAGGACACATTCTTCGTAGAGGAATACACCTCGGTATGTCCTTTATTCCAGTTCTATATTTCGAATTTGGAGAACGTACTGCAGACGCTGTAAACCTTTCACTGGCGCAACTTGTTTCTGTTGTCATTCTCGTTGCTATCGTAGGAGAGGGTCTTCGACTCAAATTTGGCGTCACCATAATTGGTCAACGTGCATACGAGGCAAAGCAAGTCTCTGCGCTAGCATGGGGCGCTATTGCCATCGGCATGGTTTTACTCTTGACACCCACTAAGGAGTATGCATATCCTCTCATTCTGAGTCTATCACTTGGAGATCCACTCCTCGGTGAGATGCGAAGGAAGGACTTTTCTGTATCCGCAGTCATTTGGGCAGGGACGCTTGGTATTGCCACAATCTGGGCTTGCTGTGCAGTATGGGTGGATACTCCGTGGCTTCTTGTAGCATTAATGGGGCCAATGTGTGTTGCTGCAGAATGGCCTCGGTTACGGTACATCGATGACAACGCTACAATGTTGCTCATTCCTTTGGCCTTGGTCTTAATCCTCGAACCCTTTTTGGGAGTTATGTGAGGTCGAACAGCCGCCATATTGAAGAATCGAGTCGTTCACGGATGGTTGTTGATACCCATGTATGACGACAATTCATCCTCCGACCCGCCGCAATCGGTTTACTATGCCTTCTTTGGACTCGCTGTTATTCTCTTAGCGGTTGTTGCATTCAAGTACCCATTGTGGTGAAAAAAAACATTGCAAAAGCGATGGTATAAACGTCATGGACGTTTCCTGTGAGATATGTGTGGAATTTCTGGCATGTTTGGTTCGCCAGAACCTTCTGTAATCAAGAGTATGACTCGTCTCCAACATCACCGAGGGCCAGATGGCACTGGGTTCTGGGATGATGAACACATCTCTCTTGGTCATTCACGACTTGCAATTGTCGATTTGGAAGGAAGCCCCCAACCCATCTCTTCTGACCATGGTTGTATCCTCATCGTCAACGGTGAGATCTACAACTACCAGAAGCTTAGAGAGAGTCACGCCACTTATCCATGGAAGACGATGGGCGATAGCGAAACAATTCTTGCATTGCATAAAAGCGCAACACACACATTAGAACATCCAATTGCAGAAGATCATTGCAAGTGGTTGAAACAACTTGATGGAATGTTCGCATTGAGTCTTTGGGATCCAGTGAACCGACAATTGATTCTTGCTCGTGATGAAATGGGGATTAAACCTCTCCTGAAAACAACCATCGACGGTTCACTTCTCTTTGCTAGCGAAGCCAAAGCCTTCCATGCACATCCACAATACAGTCCTAAAATGGACATGGAAGCTCTACTTGCCCGACTTGTTTGGGAATATCCTCTTGATGCAACATCGTTGTTTCAGGGTGTACATCAAGTTCGACCTGGAACCGTTGAAGTTTGGACTGTGGATGATGGTATCGCGACATTAGACAGTCATGCTCGATTCTCTCAGCCCATGTTTAATCCCACGGACTCCTGGGATGTGAATCAAGGTTCAAGTCTTCTCCTCGATGGATTTATTGAGAGTGTTGGTCAACGATTGATGTCTGACGTACCAGTAGGTATTGTTCTCTCAGGGGGGCTTGATTCTTCCTTAGTAGCTGCCGTAGCAAGTGATGCTGCTAAGAGGTACGGGCGCCCAACTCCCGCTTGTTGGACTGTTGCAGAAAGCGAAGATAATCCCGATTGGGTGGCGGCTGAACTCGTTGCATCCGCTCTAGATTTAGAACATCATCAATCGATTATGGATTCTGATTCATTCGCACGTCATTTACCTTCTCTCTCTTGGCATGGTGAGGACTTAGACGTCTCTGTATTATTCTTCCAACCCTTATTTCAGGAAATGTCGAAAGTTGTCCGTGTTGGACTTTGTGGTCAAGGGGCAGACGAGATACATGCAGGGTACCCAAGATATGTCGATTTGAACCATCATCAACAACAACTTGAAGCACGCATGTCGAGCCTAGATCATCCCTTTGCTGCATCTCTTCAAACCGAATCACTGTCAGATGATTCACGATGGTGGACACAAGACCATCGCCCTTCGACGCACTTGAGTTCTCTGCAAAAGACATTGCAATTTGAGATGGATCATGGTCAACTCAGTAATTTTCAACTTCGTCTTGTTGATCGCCACTCTATGGCGCATTCACTCGAAGTTCGAGTTCCTTTCCTTTCACGTGCACATCGGCAAGAAGCAATGCAACTTCCTATGGATCAACGACTTCCATTGAAGGGTTTGGAAAAGAAGGCTTTGCGTTCAGCCGCAGCGCTGACGAACCTTCCTGAATCGGTTGTGTATCGGAAGAAGTTGCCTGCTGGAACTGCAACTTCCCCCACACTGCTCACTTCCTGTCTTGATGAATATGCATCTCAAATACAAGAGATTGCGTCAAAATGGACTGTGTGTGAAAAGGTTCTACGCAAACAACCAGAAATAGCCTTAGGGCTAGGATTGTTTGAGTCAATCCACCTGCAAGGACATGGACTTAACTTGCAGAATCGAACTCTTGATGATTTATTGAATGAGGTGATATGATGACATTCCTACACGAATTAAGCAATCGACTAGAAGAAAAGCGTGATGAATTGACGAAATGGATGAATGAAAAGCGTTCGTCCATAGAGGTCCCAATTTACGGAAGCGTGGATGTCCGAGATGCGGGATGGAAAATAGCGGTTGTCGATGCCAATCAATTCCCTGCTGGTTTCAACAATACCTCTGATTCGGATTTACCGCATCTTACAAATCGAATTTCAGAACATATCAAACGAAACAATCCTAATTGCAAGTGGGTTCATATCTATCCTGAATCTCATACGAGAAATCAAGGATATGTTGAGAATCTTCGAACGTTGTGTAAGTTGGTTGAATCCGCAGGATATCGATGTACAATCGGTAATCCCGAACTTGAGGGATTTGAATCACTCAATGGAATTCATGGTCCACTCCCACTAAACAAAGTGGGGGTTGTCGATGATGTTCTCATGGTAAATGGAGAACAACCAGACTTTATTTTGCTCAACAACGATCTGACTGATGAAGGTTTGCAGGGCCTTTCATCGCCTCATATCTTGCCAAATCCACAAATGGGTTGGCATAAGAGAAAGAAATCTATGCATTTTGAACATCTTCGCCCCCTTATCGAAGAAGTAAGCGAAATAATCGGAATCGAACCATGGCACTTACTGTGTGATTCATTTGTTTCTGAGAATAAATGTTTGGAAAAAGAAACCTGCAGAGTAAAACTTGCTGAAGAAGTGGACGTATTCATCGCTCGTCTTTCAGAGCGGTATCAATCTCTTGGCCTCGATAGAGAACCTGTTGTGTATGTAAAAAATAATCGTGGAACCTATGGCTTAGGTATTATGACAGTAACTTCAGGTCAGCAACTTCTCAATCTTTCAAATCGCAAGATGAAGAAACTCATGTATGGGAAAGGAACTACAGATGTTGAAGACTTCTTGATACAAGAAGGCGTTCCTACTCTGATGAAAACTGAAGAAGGATTCCCTGTAGAGCCAGTGGTCTATCTCGTCGATGGCGACGCCTCTTCTTGGTTTTACAGAGTTAATGCAAAACGAGATGATATTGGTAATCTTAATTCTCCGAGTGCAGAATTTGTCACTTCTGATCAAGAGCCTGGATATATGACTCACGCACACAATTGGCATGCATTAGTTGCTGAAATCTCCATGCTCGCCATGGGACTTGAATTAGAAACGATGAAAGCGTCATGATTCTGATAAAGGAGATGCTTGTAGCAGAACCATGCGTCGTGAACTGCTTTACATCACGACGATAGGTATCGGTCTTTTTGTTTCAGCTGAGTATGCTCAATGGCCTGTTGATATTTGGTGCCTTGGAATTTTTCTTTATCTTTTCATCATAACAGATCGAAAAGAAAGAATCGAAATGATTGCAGTGTTGGCATTTGCAACACCAATGGAATTGTTTTTCAGTGAAGTATGGTTAATCTATGAGTATCAAAGGGGATTAATGCCACTTTTTGTTCCAGTAGGTCATTATTTCTTGTTTGATTTAGGGCGTAGAGTCGCTAAGAGGATTCCATCATCATCTCCGGTTTATCTCATTCTTGCTCTCTTACCGCTTGTTCTTTATGGAGCAGTAAAAGGAACTGATACCTCGGCAGTCTTGTTATTGATTCTCACGTTTTGTTTCATTCGTTGGGGGCCAGAGCCCCGGCTTTATGCCACAATGGTATGGCTTGCTCTCGCAATGGAACTGTGGGGGACTTACCTCTGTAATTGGACATGGGCTTCTTCCGTGCCATACACTGGATTGACTGCTTGGAATCCACCGTTGTTGGTTGGAGCATTCTACTGCTTCGGAGATCTTCTTGTCAATCTGAGCGTTGCCAAGTTTGAAGGCCAACCCATTGGTCAGGTAGAACATGACGTCCTCGGATGACCTCAAGCGTCGTCGCGAAGAAGAGGCGAAGCGTATACGCTCTAGCCTGAATCGTCAGCGAGGTGTACAGCATTCATCCCTTAAGGGAGGCGAAACCGCTGTCGCTTTTGTCCAAGAATCATTGTGTATCGGCTGTGATCAATGCACTATCGTATGTGATGATGATGCCATTGAGATGTACAAGATGGCTATGAGAAGCCCTTTACTCAATGTTGAAAGCAATCAAAAAGCAAAAATTATCAGAGATGCTTGCACTGGATGCAGACTATGTGTTCTCGCTTGTCCAACAGATGCAATCACAATGATCGACCGGTGAGGAATTTACGATGTCAAAGAAAGGAAAAGAACCATCAGCACAACGTTTCGGTGGAGAGTTTGGACCATATCGAAAAGATGGCACCACTGGCGTATCGCTCGGTACGTTCAAGACGCTTGTTTGGACATCCAACATCGGTGGCCTTGTTCTCTGCGTTATCGCTCTTGAACTGTTATTTGTTCAACAAGAATTCATGTGGGGATTAATCAGTCTCATCGCTGGAGTCATCATTGCACTCTTCCCATCGAACTACGAGATCGTAGGAATGGATGAGGAAGGAACTCCTCCGACTGAAGATTAAACGCTTCAAGCTTCAACTTCACCGAGTGAAGGTTGAGACAATTCGCTCTTCTTTGCATTAACTTCTCGTGCAAGGAAAGATACAACATCGAGAATCTCGATGTCTTCGTATCGCTCATCACCTTCAAACTTCAAGCACTCAAAGTGTGAAACACACTTCGGGCAAGAGGTGAGCATTGTATCAGCACCAGTAGATTTGATTTCTTCCATACGAGCGACACGTAGGGCACGTGCATTTTCGTTGCATGACATCATGCTGGAGACGCCACAGCACATTGCGTCCTCTCCACTGTGTTCCATTTCAACGAGATCAACACCTTCGACAGCGTTGATAAGTTCACGTGGTTCATCATAGATTCCCATTTGTCGACCAAGTCGACATGGGTCGTGATAGGTAACTGTTGTAGCATCGGTTGAGAGTTCCATATCGAATCCACTTTCGATGAGATATTCTGTTGTATGCATGACTTTGACACCCTCAAGTTCGTAATCTCGAGCAAAGGTACGGAAACATTCAGCACATGATGACACGAGTGTATCGATACCTGATGCTTCGATTTTCTTTTGATTGTAGGCTTTGAGTTTATCGAATACTTCAGTAAGTCCTTGCCACTTTTGATCGTGACCACAGCACTTCAAGAAATCACGGCCGAGGTAGGATACATCATGCCCCATTTCTTCGAAGAGTGTAAACGCAGCAGTTGTTGAATCTCCAAGATTCATATCTCCTTCATTGACGTGTGAGAAGACCATCTCTTGATCGAGATAGTCAACGCAACCAGGATAATAGCCAACGTTAGATGTGATTGGGTACTCTTCTACTGGGATGAAATCTTCGTTAGATGCTTCTTCAGCTTCTGCAGCCAATACTGCTTGCAACACTGTGTGAGGGATTTCAGCAGCTGGACCGCCTACGATGAGGCTTCGGCGAATGTCCACATATGAGTCATAATTGACGAGTTGTGGACAAGCGTTCGTACAGGCAGTACACGTCAAACAGGAGTACATTGGTACACCATCGTCTTCATTGTTCCAAGAATTGTAAATGATGTTGAGTTTGTCACCACCATTGAATAGTCGAACAGGGCAAGCGTCATCACACAAATCGCAACCGTAACACTTGTTCATTTCGAACTCATATCCTCGTGCCATTGATCTCAAGACAACAACTACGATTGCACCAAATGTCAGACATGGGATGAACATTGCATACGTGAGTTTTGCGTCAAGTGCCTTCGGGTTGACGTGATATGATGGATTGACAACATCACTGAATGTTCCTGCAGATTCTGCAATTGTTGCAGTATCACTGAGATTGACAACAGTACCAGCAAGTGGGCCAGCATTACTGTCCCATAGAAGAAGTGGTTGATATGCACGAATAGAGAATGTGGTTTCGGTCATAATCGAGTTGTTTTGAGCAAGGGCTCCAGATGCTTGAAGACTGTATTCGTAGTTGTAAACACCTGGTTCAAGAGTAATCTCATCGCCTACGCACTCAGAGAAGGAGGTCATTACTTTTCCATTCGCATTTGTGACGGAAAGTGAACTCGTAAGCATTGTTGCGGTGTTGACACCATCGATTTTGCGCTCGCTTGATCGATATTCACACACGACGTCCGTTGTAAGTGATTCAACAGATTCATGATGTCCGTCTGGGAAGTTGTTTGTATCTTCTGTTACAGTGAATGTTCCACTCATTGTGAAGCCATCTCCACCAAAGAAGGATGCTGTTGTTCCAGCTGCGTTGAGTCCTTCTTCTGCATCTTGGTGATTATTTGCATCACTGAAATCGATAAGCACTTCTCGCGCTGGCTGGTATATTTGCCAGTCTGTCCATGCTGCGGCAGGGACAATGCCATCATCGGAGTACCCTCGGTCGTCAGTGAACTCATTTACTTCATGCACATGTACATCAGTTGGTTGAGTTCGCATTGCTTCGAGTTCAGGATAATAATCGTGGGTCAGCCCTTTGATAGTCAAAAGACCGCCTGCTTCCCAGAAACCGTTGTCGTATGTATCGAATGTTGCAACGGATGCTCCTGCGGAGACAACCAATGCGCCGATGATAAGTCGCTTTCCATGAGCAGGAGTAAATCCAGACCCCCAGGCTTTGACCATCACGTTTCGAGCAATGAAGTAAATGACAATCCACAGTAGTAAGCCCGTCAGAATCCACGGTACAGCATTGAAAATATCTGCCATCCATGGCGCTCTCGTACCACACAACAAATCTCCATGTGAGTCAAGTTTACAATAATCTGATCGATTTTTCCCATACAACTCGAGGAAGATGTTGATCGAGAAAACAGAGATGAACCAAATGTGTGCAAGATAAACTGCTCCTGCAGCGGCAAACCACGGGTCTTCGACAGGTCGCTTTTCACGTCCTCCAATGAGCGGTGGGAGTGTGAGGATACCAATTGGAATTCCAGTTAGAGCAGCACCCCACCAAGCAGCATTCCATGCGAAAACAGGTTGGCCAACAATGTCGCCAATGAATCCTGTAGGAACCGTAAATTGAGGGAGATATTCTCCCCAACGCAAGTATCCATAGGAGAAAAGAACGTACCAATCAGGGAATACGAATCCTGCTTGTGCATATGGATCTGCAGCGCCGTGAAGCGGTGGTGGAATTAGCCACGCATAGAACAGTAGAACTGCAGCCATGAACGAAAAGAGAATCGTGTCACGCAGTACTTCGTGAGGCCAGAATCCGTGACCCATTCGTGTACGTGTTCGCTTTTCGCCAGCTTCTTCGAGTTTTGCTTTCTCATCCATATAGGATGTAGCTACTCTACCAAAATTTTCCATTAATCCCATTCATCTCCCTCCGTATCAATGCGGCTCCGCAATGCCTTGTACCCATACAATAAACAAGTGAATAATGATCAATGTAGTCACTATCACAGGTAGAATGAAGACGTGTATGAAATACATACGAGTAACGGTTCGAGGCGTCAACGAAGAACCTCCAAACAAAAGAGTTGCAATGTATTTTCCAATCAATGGTGATGAATTAGCAAGGTTAATTCCGATGACAGCAGCACCGTATGCGAGACTGTCCCATGGAAGAAGATAACCAGAGTATCCAAAGACGATTGTCAGGGCCATAAGCGCTACACCAATCAACCAGTTTAGTTCACGAGGGTTTCGGTATGCTCCTGTGAAGTAGACACGACACATGTGTAAGAAGACTGATGCCACCATGAAGTGCGTCGTCCAATGGTGCACCGCTCTGATGATGTATCCGAATGGGAGTTCAAGCATGATGAATTCCATCGAGGCATATGCAGGCGACGGATCACCCTCTCCACCAGGGACATAGTAAATCCCAAGGACTGTTCCAGTAATGACTAAGACGATGAAACTCAGGAAAGAGATTCCACCAAGGCAGTAGAGTGGGTACCAATACCAAATGATACGAAGTTTGTATTTCTCTGCGTGTGTGAGAGGCATTTGTCGATGCATGTTGTAATATGCACCTTTTGACATGTTCCAGTAATCTTGGATACGGAATCGAGTATCCATCCAAGAAAAGACCCACAGGAAGGCTCGTTCGGAAACACCCATTCCTCCGGTCGATTCTACTGCACGTAGAATTTCACGGCGTGGCATTTCTTCGGTCTCTTTACGAAGAGTGAAGGCCACAAGGACGATAATGAAGGCGATAAAGAACCAAAGAATCCAGAACATTGTTGTCATTTCATTCACCTCAGTCGCAGTATGTCAGCC